>DOMD01000050.1 GCA_003510525.1 Candidatus Omnitrophota bacterium | reverse complement strand
GCGTGAAAGCGGTTGTTCATCTGATGGGAAAGCCCGTCAGCCATAGTCCCCAAGGTGGCCATCTTCTCGGCCTGGGAGATTTGCTCCTGGGTTTCTTTGGCGCTTTCAAAGAAGCGGGCATTTTCTATGGCTAAGCCGGCCTGGCTGGCTAAGACCGTGAACACTCTTAAATCATCTTCGGTATAGATAGAGCCGGAGCGTTTTTCTCCTAAGACCATAAAGCCCAGCAGGTCATCTTCAATAAAGCTGGGGATGACTACTGAGGCCGAGAGCGTATAGAGCTGGGCCTTAAGGAGATTATTTTGGTATTCTCCCCGCCCCGATGATGCTTCGGGGCGGGACTCTCTCTCTGGGCTGGCGGGGTTATGGGTGAGCTCTTCCAGTAAAAGAGGACCTTTGGAGCCTAAGAGATACTGGATTAGCGGCGAATTTAAACTTATGGTTTGAGCTTGGGCCGAGCTGAGATTCCCCCGGCTTGAGCCTAAAATATAGCCATCGGCTTCCTTGTTCAGGATATAGATCGCGGCGTGGTTAAGGCGCACAGCCCTGGCTACGGTATGGACTATCAGCTTCAGAAGCTTGCTTATATCTCTAACCCGGGTCATACCTAAAGAGGCTCTCTTCAGTGTATCCTGATAGCGGCGCTGTTCTTTAAGGATCTCCTCCTCCGCCCTCTTATTCAAGTAGATATAAATAAATGGGCCGGCAGTGGCAAAAATTGCCATCAGGCCCAAAGGAGCCATCCACCAACCAACTCCCCACACGGCTGACATCCAGGGCCTAAACCATATCCCTAATGCAAAAGGTACCCCCAAGACAACGGTATAGACTAAAACAAAGATGCTGGCCCGGGTAAGCGCCAGCCGAATGTCTAAAAGATGGTATTTAAAAATCGCGTAAGCAACACTTAAAACATAAATACTCACTAAGAAATTTAAATAAGGGGGTATCGAAATCTTATACCAGAGAAAATAATTAGTAGACCCTCCAATAAACCCAATCAATGTGCCAAGGAATACATATTTAAGCTGATTTCTCTTCACTCCTGAAGATATAGTTATTTCTTTCCAAAGCAATATATGGGCATACGTGATATTTAAAAAAAATTGTATAAACATTATATGAAATAGAAACCCAGGAATTGGCCAGAACGGAAATATGCCGCGCTGTTCAACACCACTTATGTATGTCGGAGAGAAAGAAAAAAAGATAAAAACTCCGGCTAATATAAAATTACCCCAATTAAGATATTTTTTCTTAACAGAAAGTAAATTAGTTATAAAATAAATAAATGTTGCGGAAACCATGATTGCTCCTATCATTGCCGTGCGAAGAAAATACAGGGCTGAAACGGATTCTTTTGCTGAAAGCCAAAGAAAATAAAAGAAAGCCCACCAGGCAACGCTAAAGGCAAAATAGGCAAAGCTTCTGTTAATTACAGACTTATAATTCTTAAAAATAAAAAAACAGCATAGAATTAAGCTTGTAATACTATTTATCAAACCGCTGTAAGAAAAGAAAGATAGCCCCAATTTAATTATCCTCTTTTATTAGTGGCAATTATATATTGCAATATACCCTGTTGTTCATATTGAAAAACTAATTCGTTCTTTTTGAATCCCGACTCAATGAATATTTTTCTAAAGTTGTCATCATCTCTATAGATAAGATTCCAATCGCCAACCCATTCCATGAAATGCATGGACGGGTTGCTATATTTATCTCTTACATCCGATATAGCTAAAACACCGTCGGGTTTAAGAAGTTTTCTTAAGTTTTGGATTAAGCGAATGGCAATTTTCTCTTCAAAATAGTCAAATAAACCAGTTGAATATATGAAATCGTATCTCTCGCCTATTAAACAACAAATATCTTTTTTTAAAGCAATCCTTACCGCGTTTTCTTTTACAAAATTAATTTCGCAAGCATGCTCTGCTAGTAAAATTTTTGCGTATTCGATAGCATTGCTATCGTTTTCATAACAATCTAAAACTACATTTTTAAATAACGAGCTGTCTGCGGAAAGGATCTCTTTTATTTCCCGGCAAGGGCCTGAAGCAAGATCCATAATTCTTACTTTCTGCCCCTTTCTTTCTTTGATAAAATCCATAATCAGCCGTTTAAAATCTTCTTTACGGTTTCTTACGGCAACCGATATCGAAGACATCTGAAAATAATTATCGAAAAGACGGTCAAAACCTGTTGTCGCCGGATTGTTTAAATATATCATATCTATTATCTTAAAGTCCCCAGCGTAACCAAAAGGCTTATTTAAACTCCAAACGATAAGTTCTCCTCGCAAAAACATTTGTCTAATTCTATTAACAAACAGCTTTTTAAGCTTATATACTTTATCTTCACAATCTTTGGTTAGATTCGTTTTTTCAAACTCCATAATGTTGCGGAAAACATTGTTTAATTCCAAGTTAAATTCACTCTGAAATCTTCCCCACTCTTTCGGATTTACGGTCAAATAGAATTCAATTTCCTGAGCTCTTTTCAAATAATGCTTAACCATGGTTCCCAGGGTAATTTCTTTTCTACGGGCATCCAAAACAGAATTCATTATCTGTTGCCTCCCTGTCCTAAAATACCCCTTACCTTATCCACCAACTCACTTATGTCAAAAGGCTTGTAAATATAAGCGAGGGGCTTTAGCGTGTGCGCCTTCTTTTTAATTTCCGCGTCCGCGTATCCGGTNNACGATTAAATCAAAATTTTCTTCCTCAGCCATAATCACAGCATCCTGCCCGTTCTTGGCAATGAAAACCGAATATCCTTCTTTTTCCAGTAATTTTCTTAAAGATTTGATTATCAGCTCCTCATCATCAATTATCAGGATATTCTTAGGCATTATCTCCCCCTTGTTTGGCGTAGAAATACTTATTTAACCTTGTTCTTAATTTTCGCCTTTGGCAGTTGCACTATAAATACCGAGCCTTTGCCAGGCTCGGAACGGGCGGTAATCATTCCGTTATGCTTCTCGATTATCGCATGGCAGATAGACAGGCCCAGGCCCAGCCCTTTTCCCACGTCCTTGGTGGTAAAGAAGGGGTCAAAAATCTTAGGAATTACTTCCTGGGATATTCCTTTGCCCTCATCTTCAATCTCAAGCCTTATCCATTCCTGATTCTCTATAAAAGATACTTTTATTACGCCGCTTTTTCTTATCTGCCTGATGGCGTCTTTGGCGTTCAGGATTATATTGGTAAGCACCTGTTCCAACTCATTGGCATTGCCCATAACCTGGTAGGCATCTTTCTTGGCATCTATACTTAGCTTGATATTCTCCTGCTCTAATTGAAATCCGATAAAAGACATTACATTACGCAGGACATCCAACAAATTAACGCTGGACACCTCAGCGCTCTCCAAGGGCTTCTTGGCATAAACCATCAATTTCTGGACTATTGTCCGGCAGCGTTTGGTGGCCTCCTCAATCAACTCCAAAGACTCCCGGTCAGAGGCGTCTTTAACAGTATCCGAAGCCAGAAGCATCTGGACATTGGTCAATACCGCGGTCAGGGGATTATTTATCTCATGGGCCACCCCTCCGGCCAGGGTGCCTACGGTAGCTAATTTCTCGGCATGGGTAAGCTGTTTCTGCACCTCTACCAACTCCCGGGTCCTCTGGCGAACCTGCTCCTCCATATTCTCATAAAGCAGGGAATTGGATATGGCGATGGCGGACTGGTTTTTCAGGATATTCAAGAAATAAAAATCCGCCGCGCTGTAAGGCTTAAGGTTGGATTTCTTGCCTAAGTTGATCAGGCCTAAAAGTTTCTCATTCAGGACCAGGGGTATCACCGCCACCGCCTCCATCTCCTTAAAATAATCCTCGGCCTTCTCCTTAACCGGCGCGTAGGCGGGGTCTATATCCGTAAACTCCTTATAGGCGATCTTATTATTCCTGGCCAGCCACAGAAGAAACTGCTCATCTTTGCTTAATTGCCCGCTTCCCTTGAGATCTCTGGGGGCGGTCTTCAATCTATAGCTTGAGGCCTTCTCGTCATAAATGAATATGTTTATCTGCCGGGAATACAAGGCGTCGGAAATCACGTTTTCAATGCGCGGGATAAGCTGGGCCAGCCCCTTCAAGTGCACCAGGTCCTCGGCAAAACGATGGGAGATTGCCTCAAGATTGGCGCGGCGGCGCTGAAAGATATGGTCTATCCTGGGCTGGACAGAGCGAAAGTAAAAAGCGGCCAAAAGGAAACTCGCCGTCCAAAACCACGCCTGTAAAGGCCCAGACGCTCTAATATGCGGAGAAACCCACTTATGCAAAAGCAAAATCGGGATAATTATGAAAGAGAAACTAAATAGCCACATTATTGTTTTGTGGATCGCGGTCTCAATGTCAAAGGCCCGGTATTTTACAATCGCGTAGGCTACTAAAGATATATAGACAAACATAGAGATATATCCGTAGGGATACATCCCGAAGTTAAAGAACTTAGGCAGAAAATCCGCGGAGGCGGTTATCCCCAGCAAAAGGGCGATAATTACCATCTTTTTCTGCAGTTTTTTGATGGGGATATTCTCGGATTTATAAGCCAGGCACAGGCCCTTGACACTGATTATGTATTGGATAAAAAACGATGCCAAATACGGCACCAGCCACAGGCTATAGACAGGATAATACCCCCAGAAATAATGGCGCATCTGGTAAGGGGAAATCAATTTATCGGTGGTAACAGCCAGGATATAGACGGCAAAAGAAATGGCAAAATTCACCGCCAGAAAAACCTTTTTCTCCTTCAGCCGTCCGCTCCAGGCTGTTACAAAAAACAGTGTTGCCGGGGTTATGTTAATTACCCCGAAAAAAGTGAAATATCTATACCATGCTACTGCCGTTTGGAGGTTATTGCTGAGATAAACCAGGGAAATGCTAAACAGCCAAAAACCCATTGCCAGGCATTTATAGAAGAAGGCTATATTTATGGCGGAGCTTCTGTTTTGCTTCAGGACAAAGAGTCCGATGGCAAAAAACAGGATGCTTACCGGTATCCCCGGCAAGGCATAAGGATTAAAATAATAATTAGCTGGATTAGATAATTGTTTAAACATTGACCATTTCTTTTATATTTTCTATTACCGGGGCATCTATCGGTTTATCTCCCCAATAGAAATCCGCGGCTTCAAAGCCGTGTTTTTTGCCTAATTGCCTTATTTCCTCTATTTTTTCGGGGGTGATATTGCCTCTGCCGAAGCTGAAAGACTCAAAACGCTTTTCCAAAGCCAATATAATGGCCTCGGCAAAACAACCGTATACGACATTGGTTGTAGGCAGGCCGATATCTATAGGAAAATTTAGCGGTGTAGGAGACGTGCTCAAGCCCCCGGAGAAAATAAGGATATCCTTGCGTGAAGTAGGAATATAGGAAATATTTTTAGGATAACCCACATCGCAGATTATCGCCCCGGGCTTAAACCAGTCAATCTTAAGAATAGAGGCGCTGGCGCTGGCGGCGGCAATCACAATATCAGCGTCCTTTACCGCGGAAAAATTATCAGTAGTGACAGTTATCCGGCTTTTGCGTTTTTTAGCTAATTCTTTGCTTATGCGCTGAAGGTTTGCTTTGGTTCTTCCGGTTATGGTTATTTGCCTTAACTTATCCGCCAGCACCCTGGCGCAGGCGCTTCCAATATCTCCGGTGCCGCCCACAATCACCGCCTTTAAGGAAGAAATATCTTTATTCATCAGATTTGCCGCCTTTAAAACCCCGTCTATGGCCATGGCCGCGGTAAAGGTATTTCCGGTGGTAACCGGCACATCCACCTCATTGGTAATGTCCAGGCCGATCCTTTCGCCCACTATTGAGGTAAAACCTCCCAGGGTTACTATTCCCACCCCGTGCTTTTCCGCGACCTTACAGGCCCTGACCACTTTTGAAAAGATGGTTTGGGTATCCTGCTCAATCATCTCCGGGATGAAGGTAGCCGCGATAAGACAGCCGTTGGCGGTCTGGCCGGTTTTAGAGGTAAAATTCAGGATGTCCTGCATCTTAAAAGACGGAGTCAAGTGAAAAAGCGGGCCCAGGAATTCCCGCGAAGGCATCTTAAAATCCGGATACAGCATTTTCAAGCATTTCTCCAGATGTTTAAAATTATAGAAATGCCCGATAATCCCAAAGCCGGCTATTTTACTTGTATCTCCGCTCTTGTAGCCGCTATACCGGGTAGAAATCAAACGCCGCTCCGCGCTTTCTAAGATAGCCTCAAAATTCTGGGTAAGGATTTTCTTCACATAAGCGTCGGCAAAGTCTTTAATTACCGGGATGCCTACCCGTAGACGGGCATTTATAATGACCTCAGTGCCTCCGGGGGAATCTTTAAACAACCACTCCCCGCTAAATTCCTGTAAATCACCTTCAACGGCTTTAAAATATATGGCGCTTTCTCCGGGAGCTAAAAAATCTTCCTCAATCCAGCTTATAGGTATTCCGTCAACCTCAACCCGCCATTTTGTTTTCATCATTTTGCGGCCTTTTTGAATCACCACCGCTTCTTTGACCGACGGAATGTGCGCCGAGAATTCCCAAACCTTGGTTATCAGGCGGATTACCCGCCATTTCTGGGCCGGAATGATCCGGGATAGGTTTATTTCCACGGCATCGTTATTCTCCATGATTAAACCTCGCGCAAATAATAAGGCCTTGCGTTATATTCGCGCAAGGCCTGGGTGTTTTATTATTCTTCTCTATGTTTGAGCTTTTCTTCCCGGATTTATTTATTTTCTTATCTGGTATCTTCATTTTCCTTCTTTCCTGGCTTCTTTTCATCCCAGAGTTCCCTCGGGGGGATGGGGAGGAATCCGCTTCTCTCCCTGCCCCGCTGTTGATAAACTATTGTTTCGTTTATCCGGCGCCCACTCTTATAATTTCGCGTATACATAAATCTCCCGCAAAAATAAATATATATCTTCTATATCTTTGGTTAAAATAGTATAGACTTTTTTAAAATCAATAGTTTCGTATTCATGGATAATAATGTTTCTGAAGCCGGCCATTTTGCTTAATTTCTCTCCTAATTCCCGGCTTATTATCTTATGCTCTGCCAGAACATCAAACAACTCTGCTAAGGTCGCGGGAACCGCCCAACCGGCATCAGAGATTATATGGCTGGCCATATCAACGCATCCCTGGATAGCTAACTGAAGATTATGCAAAACTATATCCTGCAAATCAATATCCTTTTTAAATTCATCAAAGCTAACCCTTTGTTTTTCCTTAAGACGGCTAAGGCTATTTTCAATGCGCGCTATTTTGGTTTTTATAATACTTAGGCTTACCATTATATTGCTTTCTTAATTTTTGATAATATACCTTCTTCAATCCTGTTTTTTATGGGCAGAAAATCAAAATACTCCACTATCGCCCTGGCCTCAAAATCGCGCTCGTTTCTATCCGGCCGCTCGTAAACCCTTAGGCCGTTTTTTAAGACAATATATTTTAGAAAGGAACCGGCCCGGTTTAAAACCACCACATCCGCCTCTCTCCCTAAAAGCCGGCCTAAACTAACTACCAGATCTATCTGCTTATCGGTATAATCTTCGGGATTTGTAGTTTTATCAAACAGTACCGCCATGTCAACATCGCTGTATCTATGGGGATTGCCGCTGGCATAGGAACCAAAAAGGTAAACCGCCAATAGCGCGCTTTCCTTTTTAAAGACATTGCTTATTTTTTCTAATTCTTTCTCGCCCAGCACAAATATCCCCCAAATGCTTACCGCCTCATCACCAAAACCAAGAAAAACAGCTTCTTTAGGCCTTAAAGAAGCTGTTTACTATCTTGCTTGCCAGGATTTCTTCTCTCTCTGCCCTGCTGTTGATAAACTATCTTCTCGTTTATCCAGCGCTCGATATGCTTACGGTGAAATCTCCAATCGGCGCCAATCTTAAAAGCAGGAATCTTTCCTTCCCGGGCCAGCTTATTCACCGTAAAAGGATGCAGCTTAAGAAAATCACTGACTTCCTTGGTGTTCATTATGTCTTTAGCCTTATTCACACTCACCTCATTAGGTTAAATTAAACACAATTAGAAGTATACTAAACAAGTAAATACTTGTCAAGAAAAATAAATCACACCAAAGAAAAAACCGAACCATTTTATTGATTCGGCAGATAGTAAAGACCTCAGCCCGGCTACTTTCACATTCTATGGGGAGTTCTGGGGACAGCGCATTTTATCACAACACCGGCAAAAATCCAGCAAAATGCCCGTTTTGACCACTCGTAGTAAAAGCAAAAGGGGTCAGAGTGATTTTTTAGGCTTTCCTCTGCCCCTCGTAAGATTATGTGTCAATAAAAATCACTCTGACCCCTTTTCCTCTTTTCCTATAGTTGACGTCAATCACCTACCCTATTACCGTACAAATTGAATTAAATGTTTTTCAAGTAACGCTTAATATCATTGTGGTCGCCTGCAAGGATAAATTCAACCAAATCGCCTTCCCAACAAAAGAGTATCCGCGCTTTTAGGCCTTTGCGTATCTCCCAATAATCGCCTTTGAGCCGTTTCAAACCAATGCCTTTATGAATTAATCTATCTTGAGATAGGATGTCTATTGTCTGCATTGCAACCTGTTTCACCTCGTCTTTTTCTTTGCTGTGCAAACTTTTGACCGACCTATCAAAGGAAGGCTTAAATTCAAATCTCATAGAGACTCAATATGCCTTTTGGCTTCCTTGGCACTCTTATAAATCTTACCTTTTGCGGAGGCGAGCTTTTCAATTCTCGCCCATTCAGCAGGCGTATAAGGCGATTCCGCGGTAACCTTGCAAGGTAATAAAATCACCCCCTCCTTACCTACTCCAAACGCAATGCACGCTCCGGTTGATACATGCAAAATCTCTCGTATACGATTAGGAATGGTAACTTGCCCCTTTGATGTAACTTTTGCGGTCTCAATTATAGTCATATTAAACACCCTCCTATTACTATCCTTACTTCCTTACATTCTTACTTACAGTAAAAGTATATCCTGTAAATGATGATTTGTCAAATAAATTTTAGAAACGATAGGGGTCAGCCCTTGAAATGT
>DOMD01000219.1 GCA_003510525.1 Candidatus Omnitrophota bacterium | reverse complement strand
AAATCGGCTATCCGGTTTTGGTCAGGCCTTCGTATGTTCTTGGCGGCCGGGCCATGGAGATTATCTATGACGATCAGGCCCTGGAATATTATATTCAGCGCGCGGTCTGGGCCTCGCCGGAGCGGCCGGTGCTGGTGGATAAGTTTATTGAGGATGCCATCGAGGTGGATGTGGATATGGTCGGCGATGGCGAAACCTTCTGCATTGGCGGAATTATGGAACATATTGAAGAGGCCGGGGTGCATTCGGGCGACGCGGCCATGGTTTTGCCGGCGCATACCTTAACCCCGGAGACTTTAGATAAAGTCCGTGATTACACTTACCGCCTGGCCAAAGAGCTGAATATTATCGGTTTGATGAATGTGCAATACGCGGTCAAAAATAACACCGTTTATATCTTAGAGGTTAACCCCCGGGCCTCGCGCACCGCGCCTTTTGTTTCTAAGGCTATCGGCGTGCCCNNTTCCCCGGAGTGGACATAACCTTAGGCCCGGAGATGAAATCTACCGGAGAAGTGATGGGGATTGATACTGATTTTGGCCGGGCTTATGCCAAGAGCCAGCTGGCCGCCTATCAGAATTTGCCCGCGGTAAAAGGCACGGTTTTTATCAGCGTCAAAGACAAAGACAAAAAAGCACAAATGGCCAAGGCTGCCAAGAAGCTAAAGGACTTGAAATTTGAGATAATTTCCACTCTGGGAACCGCCAAGTTCCTGGAGGAAAACGAAATTATTGCCCGGACCATTCAGAGGGTCAGCGACGGCAAACCTAATGTCCTGGATTTGATAAAAGAGGGCAAAATCAAACTGATAATTAACACTGTCTCCGGAAAAATTCCCCGCCAGGATGAACAGAAAATCCGTTCCAGCGCGATTGCCTTAGGTATTCCGGTGATTACTACCTTACCCGGCGCCGAGGCCTGCGTGCGGGGAATCGAGGCCTTGATGAAACACAAGTTAGGAGTCAAGCCGATACAGGCATACCATAAAAGCAGAACTAAGAACTAAGAGCTAAGATTAAGATGCCGGAACTGCCGGAAGTAGAGACCATAAAAAGGGATTTAGAGAAAGTGCTCCTGGGTAAGCGGATAACAGACGTCTGTGTTCATAACCCTAAGGTCATCCGTCAGCCCGCCGCCGATAAATTCAAAAAGGGCCTTACGGGAGCGGTTATTAAAAGTATCCTGCGCAAGGCCAAGGTTTTGATAATAGAATTTTCCAATGGAAAATTCCTGGCAGTGCATTTGAAAATGACCGGCCAGTTGGTTTATCCGGGAGACGGCACCCGAAGCCGGGTAAGCTTTCATCTCTCTGACGGGAAGAATCTGGATTTTAACGATCAGCGGCTGTTTGGGGAACTGCATTTGCTTGATGATTGGCGCCATTTAAAATTTATCCAGAGCTTAGGCCCGGAGCCGCTGGAGGTAAATTCAGGGCAGTTTAAAGAAATGCTTTCTTCCAAGAAAACCAAAATCAAGCCGCTATTGATGGACCAGACTTTTATTTCAGGAATTGGCAATATTTATGCCGCGGAAATCCTGTTCCGGGCCCGGATTCATCCGGAAAGGCCGGCCAACCGGCTTTCAGATGAAGAAAAAGAACTGCTTTTAAAGGAAATTAAAGATACTCTAAAAGAAGCCATCCACTGCGGCGGCTCATCCATTGATGATTATATCCGGCTCTCGGGTGAACCGGGAAGCTATGTCAAGCACCATAAGGTTTACGGACGAGGAGGCAAGCCTTGTCTAACCTGTAAGACCACGATTAAAAGAATGGCCTTAGGAGGAAGAGGCACATTTTTCTGTCCCCAATGCCAGCAATGAATATCAAATATCAAATATCAAATATCAAAATCACAAACCAAAAATCAAAAGTTATTTCAAATAAAAAAATAAAAGATAATTATTTTGAAATAATTATCGCGGCCCCGGAAATCGCCGGATCCGCCCAGCCGGGGCAGTTTGTGAATATTAAGGTGAGCGACGGAATTGAGCCGCTTTTAAGAAGGCCGCTGAGTATTCACAAAATAGGTCACCAGGCCACCAGGTCACCAGGTCACCAGTCAAAAGCAAAAAGACAAATTGTTATGTTGTATGAGGCGGTGGGCAAAGGGACAGAAATTTTATCACAAAGAAAGCCGGGTGAGTTTTTGGATGTTATTGGCCCCTTGGGCAACGGCTTTAATATAGACCGTAGACCGTTGACCATTGACTATCGACCGATATTGATTGCCGGAGGAATGGGCACGGCCCCCTTAGTTTTTCTTGCTGAAAAACTAAGGGAAGGCAAAAGTCAAAAGTCCAAAGGCAAAATGTTGGTTTTAATCGGGGCAAGAACAAAGAAGGATATCCTTTGTGAAGAAGAATTTAAAAAATTAGGCTGCGAAGTAAAAATCGCCACCGACGACGGTTCCCGCGGTTTTAAAGGCTATGTCTCGGATTTGTTAATCAGGGAGCTTTCAGCTTTCAGCTCTCAGCCTTCAGCTATTTATGCGTGCGGACCAAAACTTTTGCTTAAAGAAGTCAGCCGTATTAGTCAAGAACACCATATCCCCGCCCAGCTATCCTTAGAATCCCATATGGCCTGCGGCATCGGCGCGTGTATGGGCTGCGTGATAAAGCAGAAGGCGGAAGGCAGAAAGCGGAAAGCGGATGACGCGTTTGAATACCAACGGGTTTGCAAGGAAGGGCCGGTGTTTGAGGCGAATCAGATTCTATGGGAATAAGTCTAAAAGTTAAAATCGGTAAACTTCAGTTAAATAATCCGGTCATGGTTGCCTCGGGAACCTTTGGCTATGCCGAGGAGTTTAAGGATTTTATAGATTTAAAGAAGTTAGGGGCGATAGTTACCAAGACTATTACCTTAAAGCCCCGGATGGGCAATCCTCCCCCGCGCACCTGCGAGACTCCGGCCGGATTGCTTAATTCCATTGGTTTAGAAAACCCGGGGATAGAGAGATTCCTTCAGGAAAAATTGCCATTTTTAAAAAAGACAGGCGCGCCGATAATTGTGAGCATTGCCTCGGAGAGAGATACAGATGAATTTATAACCTTGGCGAGGCGCTTAGATAAAATAAAGGAAATTTCCGCGATTGAGCTGAACATATCTTGTCCAAATATAAAAANNAAAGCGGCGCGTAAAGTTACGCAAAAAACCTTGATTACTAAATTATCGCCTAATGTTACCGATATTACGGAAATCGCCCAAGCCGCCCAAGATGCCGGAACAAATGCTCTGGCCTTGATAAACACCCTGATGGGAATGAGTGTTGATGTCCGCGGCCGGAAGCCAAAGATAGCCATGGTGACTGCCGGCCTAAGCGGCCCGGCAATCCGGCCGGTGGCGGTGCGGATGGTCTGGGAGGTTTACAAAAAAGTTAAAATCCCCATAATCGGAATGGGCGGGATTATGGATACTCAAAGCGCCCTGGAGTTTTTTATTGCCGGCGCGTCAGCCATTGCCGTGGGCACGGCTAATTTTATCAATCCCCGGACAACGATTGAAATCATTTC
>DOMD01000168.1:2041-17743 GCA_003510525.1 Candidatus Omnitrophota bacterium | reverse complement strand
CAGAACGCCCCGCCAACGGCGGGGCTATCTCTAACGGGGTTTACCTTTGCCGAGACAATGGTGAGCACTTTGATCTTCAGCATACTGGCGATTGCTATTTTATCAGTGCTTACCATCGGACAGAAAGCCTGGCATTCAGATACGGGCAAGGTTGAGCTTCAACAGCAGGCGCGCCTGGCTATGGATGGAATGACCCGCGAGGTCCGGGAAAGCAGTTCTTCTGGCATTACCCAGCCTGCTGACGGGGCAAACAGCGCGCGATTAGACTTTACCACAGCTGAGGCCGGGGGAACAATTAGTTATTATCTGGAAAATAATCAGCTCATCCGGGAATACCCCGTGGGAACCGAGAAGATCCTGGCAAATGATGTGGAAACGGTTGATTTTTCTCTCAGCGGCGATGTNNCTTATTATTCAGTTGGATTTAGGGAAAACTGTTTACGGCGCGGATTTGAATTTTTCCCTCAAAGAACAAGTGAGGTTGAGAAATGGATAGAAAAGGAGCGGTTTTAATCTATATCTTTTTGGTTATAGTGGTATTAACCATTTTGGGTGTAGCTATATTCAATAAAAGCGTCTCTGAGCGCTCTCTGGCCCAGCAGTATGTTGAGTCTACCCAGGCTTTTTGGCTGGCTGAGGCCGGGGTAAACCAGGCATTGTCCGCGCTAAGAAATGATTATGACGCTGCCTCGGTCAGCGCCACTGAACTCGGAGCCGGGGAGTTTTCCGCGCAGATAAGCGCCAGCGGTTCGGATAGAACCGTGGTCTCAACCGGTGAGGTTCCTTCCGGAGGCACTGCGCGCTCCAGCCGGGATATTCAGGTAGAAATATCCAAAGACATCCCGGCTAATTTTTACGATAACGCCATCTATTCGGCAGGAGAGGTGGATTTAAACGGAAATTCCTATACGGTTAACGGAAATGTGATTTATGGAGATGATCTTGATTATTCGCAGAATAATATAACCGGGACCGTAACCGAAGATTCTTCAATAACCCCTTTGGCGCGTTTTGATTTTCAGGAACTGCGCGACTTAAGCAGTGCCCAGCAGAATGTGTATGTGCCTGACCATAACAAGCTGGTTAATGAGATAACCGGGAGTGAAGCCTTCCCCAGCTCTTTTTGGTATTCACCCGGAGTGCCTAACATTATATATATTGAGGGAGACTTAAGCCTTAATGGCAATATCGGGACCATAGGAGGTTTTTTTGTGGTGGTCGGTGATGTGCTTACCAATCCGGATGCCGCGGAAGAAGCCAGCGTTAATGGAGTCGGGACCATTGAGGGGGTTATTTATACCAGAGGAGACTTTGATGTAAACGGCGGAGCGGGAAATTTAAACGTAAACGGCGGGGTTTGGTCCGGGGAAGAGGCCGAGCTAAACGGAAACTCCAATGTTACCTATAACCAGGCCTATATGGAAGCGATAGAGGCTCTGGATTTGGTGGGCACTCCGCAGATAACCTCCTGGGATGACACCCAGAATCCTTATGGCCTGGATTAATTTTAAATAATCGTTCAGTAAATTTATGCAGCTTGTTTAAGCGGCTTAAGGGTGCGATAAATCNNCTACAGGCATAGGTAGCGGCGGCATTTATGCCGCTATTCCGAGATTCCTTGTAAAAATCCTTGCGTAAAAGCGGCAATCAGCGTATAATTTTATGAATGGATTTCTTAAAGAAAATTAAAATCCCCGATTTTTTGCTTAAACAGGAGCCTTCCATCGGCTTAGACATCGGAAGTTCCAGCCTTAAGTTGATTGTGTTGGAAAAAAGAGGCAAAGAAAAGATTCTTAAGAGTTTTTTCTATTCAGAGCTTACTCCGGGCTCGCCTATAGGAAATTCGTTCAGTAATTTTTTAAAATCCAAAAAATTAGAGGGACGCCGGGTCAATATTTCGGTTTCCGGGCAGTCGGTGGTAACCCGTTATCTCAGCTGGCCCAAGATGACCTTAGCTGAACTTAAAAACACGATGCAGTTTGAGGCCAAGGAATATATCCCTTTTCCTTTAGAGGAAGTGGTTTTAGACTGCGCTATAATAAAAGATAATTTTGAAAGCGACAAGATGCTGGTTGTCCTGGCGGCAATCAAGAAAACAATCCTTCAGGAGCGCCTGGGTTTGTTAGAAAAAGAGGGGCTTGTTCCCAAGCTTATTGATGTGGATTGTTTCTGCCTGGCGAATATTTTTAATAAAAGCTGTTTTGCTTTGGATGCTTCGGTAAGAGAAAAAACCATAGCCTTGCTTAATATCGGGGCCCAGACTACCAATATGGCGATTATTGACAGCGGAGCCTTGAGGTTTAGCCGGGATATCTCCTTTGGGGTAAAAGGCCTGGCCCTGGCCGGCCTGTCTGCTGAAATCACCACTTCCATTGATTATTATGAAAATCAAAATGGCAGGCCGGTAGAAAAGTTATTGGTAAGCGGGGGAGGAAGTTATTCCCAGGATACCTTGAATTTTTTGAACCATCAGTTGAATCTTCCGGTGGATAGTTTTGATACTCTTTCCGGAGTCGCGGTTGATCAGAACCTGAATTTAGAAGAATTTAAACCTAAGAAAAATCTTTTTACCGTAGCCTTAGGCCTGGCGTTAAGATGATAGAAATAAATCTTCTTCCTGATGAATCGCGCCGCGGACAAAAAACCGCGTTCAATCTTCCCCGGGGGTTTCTAAAGAAAATAGCTGCTTTATGTATTTCTGTAGTTATCCTGCCTAATATACTTATTCCCGCGCTTGTCCTTGCCAATAACCAGAGGTTAAAGCAGATTAGCAAGGCCTTGGATAGCATTGCTCCCCAAAGAAAGCAGATTGACCGGATAAGAGAAGAGAGCGCCAAGCATAAAGCGCTGGAGAAGTTATTTTCCGGTATGTATTCATCCCGGATTAGCATCGCTCCCAAATTAAACGCGGTAAGTGCCGGCCTACCGCAAGGTGTATGGCTGGATGAATTTATTTTTTCCGAAGAGAATTGGGAAATAAAAGGAAAATGTTTTTCCGCCTCTTCATCAGAGATGACTCAAGTCGGCCAATTCCTGAATGCCCTTAAATCCAATAAGGACTCGGCCCGGGCCTTTAGCAGTTTAGAGCTGGGTTCAGTTCAGAGAAAAAAACTCGGGCCCACGGAAATAGCCGAGTGGAATATAAATTCAAAAAAACCCAAGGTAGATCCCAAAGCCAAAAAGAAACCGGCAGAGAAAACAAAGAAATCAAAATAGCGCGCTATGCCTAAAGAATTAAGCCCGAAGCTGAAAAAGAATATTTTGATTGCCCTCGGCATAGCGTTATTTTTGTATATAGATTGCGCTTTTATCCTGGGNNGGATATGGAGCTGATACGCAAGGCCTGCAAAATGATTTGGAGGCAATAAAGAAAAAAAGCCTGATTATGGAGGATATGGTTTTCGCCGAAGCGGATATATCTTTACTTTTGGGTGATATTTCGCGAAAGGCGGATTTTTGCGGAGTAAAGATTCTCCGGATTAATCCCCAATCTCAAATTTCCGGCGGTAAGGATAAGACAGAGCCGGTAGTTGAAATTTCCGGATTTAAGCTTCAGCCGATAGAATTAAAGACAGAACTTAGTTCAGGATATCATCAGTTAGGAAAGTTTTTAAGCCAATTGGAAGAGAATCCTTTAATCGCGGTTTCGGACTTTAAGATGGTCCGGGATGTTTTGGATCTATCCAAACAAAAGACATCGCTCACCTTGAGGGTATATGTCCGGCAAAAATAAGTTCTTCTTTTTTAGGCGTTTTTTTGCTATAATTACATATCTTTGCGCGGCCACATTCTTACCTAAGGCTTATCTCGCGGCGGAGCCTGAACAGCGCAAGGTTTTTGTGTATGAGGCTCAAGATAGAAGAGACCCATTCCTGCCTTTGGTTAGTCCTGACGGCCGGGTCTTGGAGCCGCAAATTGTTAAGGGCGGTGAAGGAAGGCCTCAGATAGAAGGAATTATCTATGANNGTTTTAGAAATACATCCGGAAAAGGTCGTGTTTCTGAAAGGCAGCGAAAAGATCGAGATTGAATTAAAAAAGGAGTAACGCAAAATATGTTAAAAATAGCGGATACCGCAAAGGCGCAAAATTTTCTTCTCCGTTTTTTCGCGTTTTCGCGGTGTAAGAGTTATTTTTTAATATTCACTTTGCGTCTTTGCGATTAAAAGGAGGATTGATGAAGGAGCGCGGTATAATAGCGGTGAAAAGAGTGTTAGTCGTTATGCTCGCTTTAGGCGCGGCGTTTTTGGCGCGCTTAANNTCTCAATCTACAGCTGTTCCGGTAAAAGAAGAGCTTCTTCCCGGCAAAATTACCATTGATTTTAAAGACGCGGATATCCACAATGTGCTCAAGGTGATTGCCTTAAAAGCCGGAGTAAATATAGTCACTAGTCCCGAGGTAACCGGGACAGTAACTATCCGCTTAGTTGATGTTTCCTGGAAAGACGCCCTGAAGACAATTATCAGCGCTTACAGCTATGGGTATGAGCAGAGGGAAAATATTATTATGGTTGCCCCTTTAGAAAAATTAACCGAGCAAAAAAAGCAGGAGGTGGAGTTGAATCAGGTTCAACCCACGACAACCGAAGTCTTTACCCTTAAGTACATAGATGCCCAGGATGCCAAAAACGCGATTGAGCCTCAGCTTTCCTCCCGGGGCCAGATTACGGTTCTGGAGACTACCGGACAGGCCGGATGGGCGTTTGGCAAGACAGATGATACCGGAAAGAGGAAAAGGTCTAAGGATGACCGGATTTCCCTCTCGAAAACAGTCATTATTACCGATGTGCCTCCGGTCATAGATAAAATAAAAAAAATGATTATNNGGTATTGATTGGGGAACCGGTTCAAGCGGGGCCTCCAGCTCGACGCTTAGTTATGTCCCCGTGGGAAAAAACGCCGGTGGATTTGATAACAGCCGGATCGGCGGGCATGTGTTAAGCGACTTAGTTACTCCGACAACTTTTACTCCTAAGGCCACCAGCCTAACCTCAGCAAATATCGGTTTAAAGCTGGCTTATAGAAAATTGACCGGGTCCCAGCTTGAGATAATTCTGCACGCCCTGGAGGAAGACGTGGACACTAATACTTTGTCCGCTCCCCGGATTATGACCCTGAATAACCAGGAGGCCACGATTTTAGTTGGGCAAAAATTCCCCTTAATCACTACCAGTATTTCGACTCAAACCAACCAGGTTACCGGCTCAACCCTGGATAGGTATCAGGATATCGGAATCCAGCTTAATGTGGTGCCCCAGATATGTGATAAGGATTACATTAATATGATAATCCATCCGGCGGTCAGTTCTTATACCAGCACCTTAAAGACAAAAGCTCCGGATGGCACGATTTTGTCCGAATATCCCATAATAGATACCAGGGAAGCCGAGACCCAGATATTTATTAAAGACGGCGAGACCGTGGTTATCGGCGGACTGCTTAAAGATGTCAAGACTAAAAGCAAGATGGGAGTCCCGTTTTTAGGAAAGATTCCTTTATTGGGACTGCTTTTTCAACGCGAGACCAATGATACTGAAAAGATAGACCTTTTAATATTTATTACCGCGCGGGTTATGAGGGAGGAAGAATTTAGCGACGCCTATATCGCGACTTTAGAGGAAAGGCTGAATACGTTTGAACCGAAAAAGAAGAAAAAGACCAGGAAATAATTCTTCTCTAATCTGCTTATTTAGTTCATTATTGTCCAACGTGCTAATTAACCGCATGTCATTCCCGCCCCCGATTGAAGCATTCGAGGGCAGGCTGCAGCGGGAATCCATAAACGTAGTAAAATCAATTATTTTTGGATCCCCGCCTGCCTAGCGGCCCTCGGCTTCGCCGCGAGGCGAGCAAGGCCGCTGGCTTTCGCGGGGATGACAAAAAAAGCCTTTCGCGGCAGTCCCCAATTATAAAAGTTTTGGTTATTTTTTACTTCTNNTAAGCAGATTTATATCCCATCTTGACTTGATCCGGCTTTTTGGCCGGGCCTTGCGCCGGGCGGACCTTCCTTTCGCGGTCTCCGAAGGTTTCAGCAAACACCCTAAGATTGTGATTAAGCGGGCCTTAAAATTGGGCCTGACCAGTGAAAATGAAGAGGCGAAAATCGCCTTGAGTGAATATATGAAACCCGAGGAATTCAAAGAAAGATTTCAAAAACAGCTTCCGGAAGGGATTATTATAAAAGTATAATAAAGGGTTAAGGCAGGGACGGTTCTTTTTGAGGAATAGAGCAGGGACGGTTCTTTCTAGGGAATTACAACTTTCAAAGAACCGTCCCTACTCTGACTACTCTGAAAAGAACCGTCCCCGCAAACTTTTAATAGGAGTTATATGAAAGAAATTTTAGTTAACACGGAAATGCAGGAAAAGCGGGCGGCCATTGTTAAGGATGGCATACTTGATGAGTATTATATTGAGCGGCCTTCTTATAAGACAATCGTGGGCAACATCTATAAGGGCAGGATTGATAGTATTGTGCCCTCAATCGGGGCGGCTTTTGTGGAGATCGGCTTGGAGAAGAAAGGCTTTCTTTATCTCTCGGATATCGTTGAGCCGATTGAGCCCATTGCTCCGGTTGAGACTAAAAAAAGAGAATTTAAAAAAGGGGAAGAGGTCCTGGTCCAGGTGGTTAAAGAGCCGATCAGCACCAAGGGGCCGCGGCTGACCACCCATATCGGCCTGGCCGGAAGATACTTGGTATTAATGCCCCAGGATGCCCATCGCGGGCTTTCCCGCCGGATTGAGGACAGGCAGGAAAGGTCCAGGCTCTTAGGCCTGCTTGAGGAGATAAAGCTTCCTACCGACATAGGGTATATTATCCGCACCGTGGCCGAAGGCAAAGATAAGCGTCAACTGCACCACGATGTCTTATTCCTGTTTAAGCTTTGGCGCAGGATCAGCTCTTTTGCCCAAAGAAACACCGCCCCCGCCCTGATTTACGAAGATTACGACATAGTCTTAAGGGTAATCCGGGATTCCTTCGACAATGAAGTTTCCAAGTTGATCGTTGATTCCAAGGAGGAGTTTAAACGGATATGTAATTTCCTGAAGGTTTTTTCCCGCGACCTGCTGAAAAACATAGAATTACACCGGGGAAGGCTGGAACTCTTTACCGAGAAGGGTATTGAAAAGCAGGTGGATAAAATCTATGAGCGCAATGTCTATTTGAAATCCGGGGCGTATCTGGTTATTGAGCCGACCGAGGGGCTGGTGGTGATTGATGTCAACTCCGGGAGATTCCGCAAGAAATACGATCCCGAACATATGGCCTTCGCGGTTAACGGCGAGGCCGCCGGTGAAATCGCCAGGCAGTTAAGATTAAGAGATTTAGGCGGGATTATCGTGATTGATTTTATTGATATGGAAAGGGAAGACCACCGCCGGGAAGTCCTGAAGATATTAAAAAATTCCCTTAAGGACGATAAGGCCAAATACGAAATCATCGGCATTTCCAAGTTCGGGGTGGTAGAGATGACCCGGGAAAGGGTTTATCGGGCGATCGAGAGCCTTTCTTACGAGACCTGCCCATATTGCCGGGGCCGGGGCAAGGTAAAGTCAAACGCGGCTATGTGTGTGTATGTGCTCAAGGAATTGAAAAGGACTCTTACGGAACATCCGGATAAGCGAGAGCTTCATGTCAGCCTTAATCCCAATCTCTTGAATTATCTGCTCAAAGAAAACGAAGAGCACATTAAGACCATAGAGAGGTGCTATCGGACAAAAATCAGCTTCACTATAGAGCCCAGCGCGCATGTTGAAGAAGTAAAAATAATCTAATTTCTGTTATCCGTAATCCGTAATCTGTTCTCTGTTCTCTGTTATCTGTAATCTGTTATCTCTGAGCGACTGAAAGGAGCGAAGTAATGTACGCGATAATTGAAACCGGCGGTAAACAGTATAAGGTGGAAAAAGACGATGTGGTCCAGGTTGAAAAATTAGACGGTAAGGCTAAAGATGAAATTNNTTTAAATTCCGCAGGAGAAAAAACAGCAAAACCCTAAAAGGCCACCGTCAGCAGTTAGCGGCGGTGAGAATTAAGGAAATCGCCGTTGACTAATGGTTAATAATCAATCACCAAATCCCAAGCACCAAATAAATCCCAAACACCAATAACCAAATCGCGAGTGAAGAGTTTATTATGGTTTGATTATTGAGGTTTGGTTATTGATTATTATTTAGGATTTGGTTTTTGGTTATTGATTACTGAAAGATTTGATGATGTTTGTTGATAATGCCAGGATTATGATCAAGGCCGGTAATGGCGGAGGCGGCTGTAACAGTTTATACCGGGATAAGTATACCCGTTATCCCCGCCGGGACGGAGGAGACGGCGGTAAGGGCGGAGATGTCGTTATTCGCGCGAATAAAAATCTCCTCACCCTTTATGACTTTAAATACCGCCAGCATTTTAGCGCGCTTCGCGGCGGCAACGGCTCCTCTAACCGCAAAAAAGGCTTTGATGCTGAAAGCCTGGTTATAACCGTGCCTTGCGGAACCCTGATTACCGATGCCCGGACCAACTGTCGTTTAAGGGAATTGGTGGGCGACCGGGAAGAATTTATCGCGGCTTATGGCGGATCCGGGGGCAAGGGGAGCGTGCATGCTAAGAGCGAGGAGGATTTCCCAGGAGCTCCAGGTGAAGAAAGGATAGTAACCTTAGACCTAAAGCTGATTGCCGATGTCGGCCTGGCGGGTTTTCCCAACAGCGGAAAATCTACTTTAATCTCTAAAATATCCAATGCCCATCCTGAAATTGCCAATTATCCTTTTACCACCAAAAAGCCGGCTTTAGGAACAGTTACCATCAACGAAGAAGTTTTTTTTTCTATTGCTGATATCCCCGGATTGATCAAGGATTCGCACCTGGGAAAAGGCTTAGGGGACAGATTTCTGCGCCATATCGAGAGGACTAAGGTTATTGTCCATATGATAGATATGGCCGGTGTAGACGGAAGAAGCCCTTTGGACGATTATTTTGTCATCAATGATGAATTAAAATTTTACAGCCATGAGGTCTTTAAAAAACCAAGAATCTTAGTAGCCAATAAAATGGATTTACCCCAGGCCAAAAATAACCTGGCGGATTTTAAGAAAAAGGTCAGAAAGAAAATTATTCCCATTTCAGCCTTGGAATCTCAGGGCCTAAAGGTTTTGTTAAATGCAATCCAGAAAGAGCTTTTCCCGAATCGTCGTTAAGGTCGGCTCCAGCTTAATCAGCCCCAGGGCAAACGCGATTGAACTAAAGTATCTTAAGGCGCTGATTGAGCAGATAGAAAAACTTTGGCTGGATAATAAAGAAGTGGTGCTGGTTTCATCGGGAGCGGTGGCCTGCGGAATGTCTTTGTTAGGCCTGAAGAAACGCCCCCGGGATATGGACAGCCTTCAGGCCGCGGCGGCTATCGGCCAGAATGAGTTGATGGCTATATACCGGCGCCTGCTTAAGGAAAAGAATCGTCTTTGCGCGCAGTTGTTGCTTACCTGGGATGATTTTGAAAATAGAAACCGCTATCTTAATGTCCGCGCCACCCTGAGGACATTGTTAAAAAATAAAGCGCTTCCGGTTATCAACGAGAACGATACCGTATCCACTGACGAAATCCGTTTTGGCGACAATGACCGGCTTTCGGCTATGGTAGCTAATTTGATCGGGGCGGATTTGCTGTTAATTTTATCCGATGTGGACGGCTTATACCGCCTGCCGGGAAAACAGGTCATTGAGAGGGTGGATGAGATTACTCCGGAAATAATTAGTTTTTGCTGTAAGACGGACAAGCCAGAGGGCAGTGGTTTGGCTTCCTATAGCCAAAGCCACAAGCCAGAGGGCAGTGGTTTGGCTTCCTATAGCCAAAGCCACAAGCCGGGCTGCGTGGGGGGGATGTCCAGCAAGCTTGAGGCGATAAAGATTGCCGGCGGCGCCGGCGTAACCGCGATTATTGCCAATGGCCGCTCTAAAGACAGCCTGCTTAAGTCAGTTTACGGCCAGAGCATAGGCACATTTTTCGCTCCTCATAAGCCCTGTCTAAAGGCAAAGAAAACCTGGATTGCGTATGGGGTGAGAACAAGGGGAAGGCTTATTGTGGATTCCGGGGCAAAAAAAGCCCTGATTGAGGCCGGAAAGAGCCTGCTTTCGGTAGGGATAGGGGAAATAGAAGGGGATTTTAAGCCGGATGATATCGTCAGTATCGTAGATAAAGATCACAACGAATTTGCCCGGGGAAAGGTGAATTTTTCAGCCAAGGATTTAAGGCGCTTAAAAGGCAGGCGCCTGGAAGAAGAGGTTATTCACCGGGATGATCTGGTGATACTATAAAAAAGTAAAAAGTAAAAAGGCAAAAGTAAAATGCAAAATATAAAAGAGCTGGCTAAGGCGGCAAAAACAGCCTCTTATGAGCTGGCGGTTTTATCCGGCGCGATAAAGAATAAGGCTTTAGTGAGGATGGCCGGCTCGCTTAAAGCTAAAACCAAAGAAATACTTTCAGCCAATAAAACAGATTTAGCCAAAGCCAGGGATTTGCCTAAGGCGGCGCGAGAGCGTTTGAGTTTGAATGAACAACGGATAAAGCTGATGGCGGATTCACTTTTAGCAGTGGCCGCCCTTAAAGATCCGGTGGGTGAGGTGATTGAGGGCGCCTTAAGGCCGAACGGGCTTTGGATTCAAAAGGTCAGGGTTCCTATCGGAGTGGTGGCCATAATTTACGAGTCGCGGCCCAATGTCACCAGCGATTGCATCGGGTTGTGTTTAAAATCCGGCAATGCCTGTATTCTTAAGGGGGGCTCAGAGGCCATTGCTACCAATAGGGCAGTGTATCATATCCTAAAGAACGCGGCGGTTGAATCCGGCCTCCCCGCTGAAGCAATAAATTTTGTGGACACCGTGGAGCGTAAGGCCTTAACTGAACTTTTAGGTTTATCCGATTCCATAGATTTGGTTATTCCCCGGGGAGGCGAAGGGCTGATTCGTTTTGTCCAGAAGTATTCCAGGATTCCGGTGATTAAGCATTATAAGGGAATTTGCCATACCTATGTGGATAGATACGCGGATTTAAAAATGGCGGAGGATATTTGTTTTAACGCCAAGGCGCAAAGGCCGGGGGTATGTAATGCCATGGAAACCCTTCTGGTGCATAATGAGGCTTCTTGCGACTTTCTGCCGGAAATGATTAAAAGATATACCCAGGCCGGGGTAGAGATTCGCGGCTGTGATAAAACCATTAAGCTGGTTCGTTCAATAAAGAAGGCCAAAGAGCTGGATTGGTCTACTGAGTATCTTGACCTTATTTTATCAATAAAGGTGGTGGATAGCCTGGATGAGGCAATCACCCATATTAATCATTACGGATCGCATCATTCCGATAGTATTATTACCGAGAGTTATAATAACGCCCGCGAGTTCCTGAATAAGGTGGATTCGGCTTGTGTGTATGTGAATGCCTCAACCCGTTTTACCGACGGATACGAATTCGGCCTGGGCGCGGAGATAGGCATTTCTACCGATAAGCTCCACGCCCGCGGCCCTATGGCCTTACCAGAGCTGACTAGTTATAAATATATGATTTTCGGCAACGGCCAAATCCGCCACTAACCCTTCCTGCACCTCGTAGGCGCAGGAAGGGTGCGCAATTTATTTTAAGATGAAAATTGGCATATTAGGGGGAAGTTTTAATCCTATCCATATCGGCCATCTGATTTTGGCTGATGAGGTTCGGGAGAAGCTAAAGTTAGATAAAATTATCTTTATTCCTCTTTATCTGGCGGCGCATAAGGAAGAGAAGGATTTGCTTTACGCCTCTGAGAGATTAAAGATGGTCCGGATGGCGCTTAAAAGCAATCCCTGTTTTGAGGCCTCGGATATTGAGGTTAAACGCCAGGGCAAATCTTATACTATAGATACCTTAAGGAGCCTGCGAGAAACTTATCCGGCGCGGGATAAGTTTTTTTTTATTGTGGGTTCGGATGCCTTGGGTTACTTAAGCAGTTGGAAGGATATTGATCAGGTGATGAAGCTGGCAAAGCTGGTGGTGGCCTTGCGTCCCAATTATCCTCTAAAAAACCTGCCCAAAAATGTCCTTCCTGTGGCAATTGAGTCGGTGGATATCTCAGGTTTTAGACTGCGCCAGCGCCTTAAGGCGGGTGAGTCCACACGCTATTATTTGCCCAGGGAAGTATATAGTTATATTCTAAAGAAGGGACTGTATAAGTAACAAAAAGGTTAAGGTCAAGGTTAAGACTGCCTAAACCTCGGCCTCAACCTTAACCTAAGAAGTTTTTTCAGACGTTATATGAACATCAAAATCGCCCCTTCCATCTTATCCGCGGATTTCTCTAAATTAGGCCAGGAAGTCAAAGACATCAGCCGATACAGAATAGATTTCCTGCATATTGATATAATGGATGGGCACTTTGTGCCCAATATTACCATCGGCCCGGCTGTGGTCAAGGCTATCCGGCCCTACAGCGAACTCCCGTTTGAGGCCCATTTGATGATCAGCGAGCCGCTTAAATATATTGACAGCTTTATTCAGGCCGGCGCTAATATTATTACCTTACATATTGAGACCATAAACGAGAAGGATTTTATTACCGAGGCCAAAAGATTGCGTCAGCAGGGAGTCAAAATAGCCATATCCCTTAATCCGGGAACTGACCCCGGTGCCATAGAAAGTGTCTCTAAGTTTTCGGATATGGTTTTGGTGATGACGGTCCAACCCGGCTTCGGGGGGCAGAAATTTATGGCAGAGGTATTGCCTAAGATTTCTCAGATTCGCTCTTTTTATCCCGGGGATATAGCCGTTGACGGAGGAATAGACGGGGATAATTCTAAATTGGCAGTTAAGGCGGGGGCGAATATACTGGCTTGCGGGACATATATTTTTAAGGCCAAAGATAAAAAATCAGCGATAGAGAGGTTGCTGAAATATCCCTAAAATCACATCAGCAACCTCTGATTACACAGATTATAAAAGATTACGGAGATCCTTCTCTTCGATAGAATAATCACTGTAATCTAAATTAATCGCTGCAATCAGAGAGCGCTGCCTATTTTTAGACTTCTTCAGCGCTCTCATAGAGGAGCTAAGAAATGCTTAATATAAAATTTGGAACCGATGGTTGGCGGGGCATTATTGCTCAGGATTATACCTTTGAAAATCTTAAGATAGTCAGNNGCGGAGGTTTTTGCCGCTAACGGCATATCCGTGGTGCTTTCGGACCGGGCCATACCCACCCCAGCGGTAAGCCTGGCGGTAAGAGCCGGGAAGCTGGATTTGGGGGTCATGATAACCGCCTCGCATAACCCGGCCGCCTATAACGGCTTTAAAATCAAGACTACCAGCGGAGGAGCGGCCGGCCCGGAAGTTACCCGGAAGGTGGAGAGTTATCTGGGAAAATCTCCGGTTAAGTGTTCAGCGCGAGCCAAGGATAAAATTATAACCAAAGATTTGAGTAAGGAGTATGTAAAATTTATCCGCTCCTACATTGATTTTAAGAGCATAAAGAATAAGAATTTTAAGGTTTTGGTGGATTCGATGTTTGGTTCCGGAGACAGCTTTATCGCCGAGGTATTGAAGGGGTCTAAGATAAAGCTTGAGTTTATCCGTAACAGCGTCAACCCTTCTTTTGGAGGCAATCAGCCTGAGCCATTAGAGGAAAATTTAGGGGAGTTAAAGAAGAGGGTAAGAGAGGGTAAATTTGACTTAGGGATTGCCTTAGACGGAGATGCCGACCGCCTGGCCGCGGTCTCCGGAGACGGGANNCCGGTGGGTTTTAAATACATCTCTAATCTGATGGAAAAGGAGGATATCCTCACCGGAGGCGAAGAGGCCGGCGGGATGGGGGTTAAAGGCTATATCCCGGAGCGCGACGGCTCAGTAGCCGGGCTCTTGCTTTTAGAAATGATGGCCTTTCGTGGTAAGCCTATCCTAAAGATACTTCAAGAGATGGAAAGGCAGTTCGGCAGGTATTATTATCTTAGGGATGATTTGCATCTTGAGAAAAGGATAGAGCCGAAGAAGGAAGACCTCCCCGGTGAACTGTTGGGAAAAAAGGTGGTCCAGGTGAAAGACTACGACGGGATAAAACTGGTTTGTGAGGATGAAAGTTGGTTGATGTTTCGGGCCTCCGGAACCGAGGCCGTGATGCGTTTATATAGTGAGGCAAGAACCCTTAAGCGCTCAAGCGGCCTGTTGAAGCTAGGCCGCGACATCATCCATAAACTGCAATAATGTTTTTGTATCGGTTTTTCAGGTTTTTCTTGATCTGGTCATGTAAGCTGTTTTTTCATTTAGAGGTCCGAGGCGGAGGTTTTATCCCTAAAAAAGGCGGGTTTGTTTTGGCTTCTAACCACGCCAGCTTTCTTGACCCGATCCTGGTGGGCACCGCCTGTCCGCGGGTTTTGAATTTCGCCGCCCGGGAGAGCCTTTTTCGGAATAAATTATTTGGCCGGCTTATCGCCGAGGTGGGTTCTTTTCCGATTAAGCGCTGGTCAGCGGACCTGTCCGCGGTTAAGGAGTCGGTGCGCCGGCTGAAAAATAATGCCGGACTTTTGGTGTTTCCGGAAGGGACCCGCAGTCAAGACGGAAATATCCGCGATATTACCAGCGGTTTTGTTATGCTGGCGGCCAAGGCAAAAGTTCCCATAATTCCGGTTTGGGTTTCGGGTTCCTGGAAGGCCTGGGGCAGGGGAAGCAGGTTTATTAAGCCGGCAAAGATAAGGGTGATTTTTGGAAATCCGGTAGATGTGGGGAATAGACGGGAT
Source organism: Candidatus Omnitrophota bacterium (assembly GCA_003510525.1). Lineage (GTDB taxonomy): Bacteria > Omnitrophota > Gorgyraeia > Gygaellales > UBA12090 > UBA12090. Next base: position 2,994 of record DOMD01000168.1, on the reverse strand, counting down.
TATGAAGTTGCAGCCCGGGAAGTTGTGGGGCGGATACAGGGTTTAAGCGATTCTTGTTGACAATAACAGATTTAGAGGGATAATATAACAATTACCGCTGAAAAACTCTTGTTTTTCCGCGGTAATTGTTTCCAAAGGGGCTCACGCCCCTATGGCGTTCGTTCCGACTCTGTCGGAACTCACTGTTACCCCTTAAGGGGGTTGCCTGCAACCCCCTTAAAATCCCCCAGTAGTTACCACTTTTTCAGTGGTAACTATATAAAATTAAAATAAAAAAAAGGAGAGTGGCGTTTAATGGTTGAAGAGAAGATGATGGATTTTGAGAAGCTTTATCAGGAGAATTTTAAGGCGATTAAAGAGGGCCAGGTGGTTAAGGGTAAAATTATCTCTATTGGCTTAAAAGAGGTAATGATTGACATCGGATATAAGTCTGAGGGGATTATACCCTTGATGGAGTTTTCCCGCAACGAGCTTGAGGTGGGTAGAGAGATAGATGTGTATGTGGAATCCGTGGAGAATGACGCGGGAATGCTCACCCTCTCTAAGGAGAAAGCGGCCAAGGTGCAGGGATGGGACAAAATCGGGCGCAATTTCCGCGAAGGCGATTTAGTGGAAGGCACGATCAGAAGAAAGATAAAAGGCGGTTATCTGGTTGATGTATTAGGCATCGAAGGTTTCCTGCCGGTTTCTTTATCCAGCTTCCGGAATATGTCGGATAATGAGATAATGAACAAGCAGTTTAAGTTCAAAATGGTTAAGATGAATAATCTGCGCCATAGCGTAATCATCTCGCGCAAGGATGCCGTGTATAAGGAAAGGGAAGAAAGCCGCGAGAAGCTCTGGACGTCTTTAAAGATAGGCGATATCAAAAACGGCCTGGTGAAGAGCGTTACCGATTTCGGGGCGTTTATAGACTTAGGCGGGGTGGATGGGCTTTTGCATATTACCGATAT
>DOMD01000168.1:0-1945 GCA_003510525.1 Candidatus Omnitrophota bacterium | reverse complement strand
GAAGGGCTTATCCATGTCTCGGAGATTTCCTGGGCCAAGCGGGTAACCAATCTGCAAAGCATCTTTGCCGTGGGCGATATCCTGGAGGTGCAGATACTAAGCATAGATAAAGACGCCCGCAGGATTTCCTTAAGCGTGAAACAATTAGAGGTTAATCCCTGGCTTGAGGCCGAGGCTAAATATCCGGCCGGCTCCAAGGTGAGCGGCAAGGTGAGAGGTTTTACCGATTACGGCGCGTTTGTGGAATTGGATAATAGCCTGGAAGGGATGATTCATGTCTCGGATATGTCCTGGACCAAGAGAGTGGCGCACCCGCAGGATGTCCTTAAAAAAGGCCAAAAGGTGGAGGTAACCGTGCTTTCGGTTGACGGGCAAAACCGCAGGATATCTTTAGGCTTGAAACAACTGGAGCCTAACCCTTGGGCGGAGATTGCCAAAAAGTATCCCTTGGATACGGTGATAGAAACCCAGGTGGTTCAACAGGCTTCTTTCGGAGTCTTTGTGAAGATAGACGATAATCTTGAGGGGCTTATCTATGCCAGCGAGATAGATAAAGAGATTGCCGATAAATTAAAGCCTTCCGATATAATAAAAGCCAAGGTTATCAAGGTTGATGTCGAGCAGGCAAAGATAGGCTTATCCGCCAAGATTTAAAATGGTGGTTCGACCTCGCTCACCACAGGTGGTTCGACTTGGTTCGACTATGCTCACCACAGGCCGCTCACCACAGGATGTCTTGGGCCAGTTGGCTGGAATAAAACGGGGCACCTCCGAGATAATCAGTATAGAAGAGTTAAAACATAAGCTTGAAGTAAGCATTAAAGAAAGCCGGCCTTTGAAAAGAAAGGCCGGCTTTGATCCTACCGCCCCCGACCTGCACTTAGGCCACACTGTCCTCTTAAGAAAACTGCGTCAATTCCAGGATTTAGGCCATACCGTTATATTCCTTATCGGCGATTTTACCGCTCGTATAGGGGATCCCACCGGCCAGAATAAGGCCCGCCCCCCGATGTCCGACGAGGAGATCAAAAAAAACGCCTCAACCTACAAATCCCAGGTGTATAAAATCCTGGACCCCGCGAAAACCGAAGTAGTCTTCAATAATGATTGGTTTTCCCGGATGTCTATTTTTGATGTGTTTGAATTACTTAAACATTCAACAGCCTCCCAGATTTTGGCCCGGGCGGATTTTAAGAAACGCATTAAGCAAAATATAGATATCCGGGCCAACGAATTTCTTTATCCCCTTCTACAGGCCTATGATTCGGTGCATTTAAGAGCGGATGTGGAGCTGGGGGGGACAGACCAAAAGTTTAACCTGCTTTTAGGCCGGGAGCTTCAGCGCGACTATGGACAGCCGGAACAGGTGGTGATAATGCTTCCTTTGCTGGAAGGCACCGACGGGGTTCATAAGATGAGCAAATCTTTAGGTAACTACATTGGGATAAACGAGACCCCGCAGGATATTTTTGGCAAGGTGATGTCCATAAGCGATGAGTTGATGTGTAGGTATTATGAACTGCTTACTGATGAAGACTTGGCGCAAGTCAGGGCCGCGCACCCTAAAGAGGCCAAGGAAAGATTGGCTTCTTTATTGGTCAGCCAATACCACGGCCCATCCGAGGCCTTAAAGGCGAAAGATGAATTCTCCAGGGTTTTTAAAAGCAGGGAAGCGCCTTCGGATATTCCTGAATACAAAATAAATCAGCCGATTAAAATCCTCGAGCTTTTACATCTAAGCAATTTAGTCAAATCCCGAAACGAGGCCCGCCGGCTTATCCAGCAGGGCGCGGTAAGCTTTAATGAGCAGAAAATAACCGACGAAAACTTTTTGGTTTCCGGCTCCGGGGTTATCAAGGCCGGAAGCAGGCGTTTCTTGAGAGTAATTTCGAATAGTTAATTCATTCCCGATTTTCCTTTCCCTTATTTTTTATGCGCTTAGACA
>DOMD01000027.1 GCA_003510525.1 Candidatus Omnitrophota bacterium | reverse complement strand
TGACTGAAGTGAGCGCGAAACTAAGAATCTCCGAGGATAAACTGGCCAGGTTTAATGAAATAGAGACACCCTCAGGTATAGCGGTGCCTTTACAGGGCAGGCTCGCGGAATTAGATTCTAAGCGGCAGGGCTTGCTTCAGATCTACACCGAACTGCATCCGGATGTCAGGAGCGTTGATGAGCAGATAGAGTATACCAGGGAGCGGCTTAAGAAACTTCCGCAAAAGGAGCTGGACTTTAGCCGTTTAGGCCGGGAGGGGGAAATCAATTCTAAGCTATACCTTGATCTAAAAGGCAAGCTGGAGGGCGCCCGTATTTCAGAAGCGGAAAAGACCGAGGATGCAAGCCTGGTTGACCGGGCTATCCCGCCCAGCTCTCCGATCAGCCCGAATAAGCCTTTGAATTATCTTTTTGGGGTAATTGTCGGCGCGATGCTGGGTTTGGCCGGGGCATTTATGACGGAACAGGTAGATACCTCTATCGGCACGATTGAAGACGTGGAAAATTTTTTGAAACTTCCCGCGCTGGGAATTATCCCCTATTTAAAGGTTAAAGGTGAAAAACCCCGGGGCTTCATTCAAAGGCTAATCCCTAAGAAACTCAAGTTTGAAGAAAAGATGGCCTTGGTAAAGAAGCAGTTGGTGATTTATTATTCGGCCTCATCTACTATTTCTGAGGCCTATAGAATGCTTCGGGCCAAGATCCAAACCGAGATATTCAGGGAAAAAATTCAAGGCAAGATTCTTTTGTTGACCAGCTCAAGCCCCGAGGAAGGTAAATCAATTACTTCTTCTAACCTCGCGGTGGTGATGGCCCAGGGAGGCCTACGCACCTTATTGATTGACGCGGATATGCGCCGCTCGACCATTCATCATATCTTCGGATTAAAGAAAAAGGAACCGGGTTTATGCGATATTTTAAGGGGAACAGTCAAGCCGGAAGAGGCCATTCGCACCTTTACTGATATCCTGATGGGCGAGCTGGGTTTTGATGAGGCCTTGAAGATTCCCGGACTGGACAATCTGAGTATCCTGACCAGCGGCTCGGTCCCCAATATTCCGGCTGAGCTTATTTCCTCCGGAGAGATGTCTGACTTGCTGGATAAACTGCGTTTGAAGTTTGATCTTATCTTGATTGATTCTCCTCCGGTTTTGGCGGTAGCTGACGCGGTGATTCTGGCCCCTAAGGCCGACGGGGTAATTCTGGTATACCGGGTAGGGTCCGTGGCTCGTTCGGTATTGTCCCGGGCAAAATCGCACTTAATAGAAGCCGGAGGCCAGGTAAAAGGCATAATTTTAAACAATATTTCCTCCGAGATTGAGACCCGCTATGCCTATTCCTATCAGTATAAGGGTTACGGAAAATATTATACGGATGAGAAAAAAGGGGAATAGCTTTCAGAAAGGAATAGGTATGAGAACAACCCCGGCTTCGGGGTTATTTTTATGAATACGCGCCGGTTTTATATCGCGTATCTCCAGATTTTCTTAGCAGGCATATGCCTTTCCCGCGCCTTTGCTCAGGAAAAACTTTCCGCCTACCCCGCGGTTATCCATATTCATTCTACCATCAGCCAGGCTGACTATCCGCCAAGGCGCATAGTCAGCCTGGCGCGGGAGCAAGGCGTAAGGATTCTTATCTTTACCGACAGCTTTATCCGGCGCTGGGAATACGGCCTGCCTTTAGTGCCTAATATCTTTAAGTTTTCGGCAGAGGAAGGCTCTATAGCCAGGTATGGAATAAAACGCTATCTGAATGATTTTAAAAAGATAAAAGATGAATTTCCCGGCATGCTTATTCTTGAAGGCGCGGAAGTCGCGCCTTTTTATTGGTGGTCGGGTAGTCTTTTTAAGAAAAATCTTTCCTTAAACGACTGGAGCAGGCATCTTCTGGTGGTAGGCCTAAAGAAAGAGCGGGATTACCTGCGTCTGCCGGACGCCGGCAATAGGTATTTTTTTCCGCGATTTAAAGATATACCTTTTTTCTTAGCCGCCGGAATATTAATTATTCCGGGAGCATTTCTTTTAAGGAAAAGACAGAAAAAAGGCCTGGGTTTTCTGATCTGCGCGGCGGGTATTCTATTCCTGCTTAATAATATACCCTTTTTGGCTTCCCGCTACAGCCCTTACCAGGGGAGAAAACAATACCTCCCTTATCAGGACCTGATAAATTACGCGGCTGAGAGAGGCGGTTTGGTTTTTTGGGCGCATCCCTATGTAACAGAAGAAGTATCTTGGGGTAAGTATGCTAAAACAGTAAATTTTTCTACCCTGAAATACCCCGAGGCATTATTATTAACTGAAGGATATACGGGATTCGGGGTGGGAGCGAACCGGGATCTTCTTCTTGCTCAGGAAGAATGGGATGATGCCTTGAACAGTTACTGCGAGGGCCGCAGGAGGCAGCCGGCCTGGGTAATCGCTGAGGCGGATTATCGCACGGGAGGCCGTATTGATTCTATCCAGAATATGATTTTTTTGTCCGCGTTTAAGGAGGAGTCTGTATATGAAGCCCTGCGCGCGGGGAGGCTTTACATACGGTATTATTCCGAGAATAAATGCGATATTTCGTTGGATGATTTTCATATCGCGGATTCATCAGGCGGGTCCGCGTTTATCGCCGGTGAGATTACGATGAGAAGTATGCCGCGGCTGTTTATCCGGGGGACAGCAAAGCTTAATTCGCCGGAAGAATTAAGGGTAGAGGTTATCCGTAACGGCAGGGGCATTAAGGAAATCACTTTAGCCGCCCCGCAAGCGTTTGATTTAGAGTTTGAGGATGATGTGCCGGAAACAGGCCGGATAAATTACTATCGCTTGAATTTCTTCATCGGTAAAACCCTGGTCCTGGCAACCAATCCTATATTCGTCAGGATTAAAGATGGATAAAAAAATCATCGTTGCCGCGTTCTTGGCCGTCTTTGCCGTTATGCTTGGCGTTATCTTTGGGAGGATTAACCAGCCAACGCTTATACTCCTGCCACTGGGGCTGCTTGGGGTTTCTCTGGTGTTTTTCTCCCGTGGAATCCTGATTTTTCTTACCATCCTCTGTCTTAGCAGCGCGGGAATACCGTTTTTTGGAATAGGAAAGATCGCGCTGCAACTTCGCTGGGTGTTGTTTGGAATTTTCTGTCTCTACGCCTTCGGGGATATATTTCTGGGGCGTACTGTGCGCCGGATCAAGCTTTTTGACGCCCTGGCCCTCGTCTTCATCGCGTATGCCTTTATGTCTATGTCTTATTCACCCTATCCGCGATTAACATTAGAGCGTTCAACCACAATCCTGCTTTCATATATCGTGGTATTTTGGGTTATCTGGAAATACGCGCATGAACAAGGCCCGGAGAAAGTTATTCGCATAATATTAAACGCGATGTGGGTTATTTTCTTGATAGGATNNCCTAATGGGTAATCCAAACGGCCTGGGAGTTTTATCCGCGTTAGTTTTACCGATCAGCCTGTGGCAGTTTTTAGAAACAAAAAAAAACAGCGCCTTATTTTTATTTTTCGCGATACTCATAAGTTTATTGCTTTCGGGCGCGCGCGGGCCGATTAACGCCACCATATTTGGATTGGGATATTTTATTTATATACGTTCAAAAAAACATACACCGGCGGTTTTTTTTTCCTGGGCGGNNTAGTCTTTATTTGGTTGATTGAGACGTCGGCGAAACAATTTTTTAAGGCGTATATCCGTGTTGGGAGTTTATCGATTTTAGGCGGAAGGATAGAGGCTTGGATGGCTGCCGTAAATCTATTTCTGGAGAAGCCGATTTTTGGCTATGGTTTTGGGGTCGAGGATAAGATTTTTGCCTTAAAAAAAGTAGTTTTTCATGTGCACAGCGGGGAATATGTGCATAATTCTTTTCTGGGAATATTAGTGCAGTTAGGATTATTGGGATTTGTTATTTTTTTTGTGCCTTTGTTTTTACTGCTATTTAAGGAATTATTTTACCGGCAGGAAGACCGCGTGGTACCGCTGTTGCGATACGCCCTGCGCGCGTCGCTCATCGTGGGATTGTTTTGCTGTATGTCTGAAAGCTGGATTTATTCCGTTGGCAGCGGAGTGATGCTTCCTTTCTGGATTATGGCTATGCTTTTAGTTTTTTATTGTTATCGCGATAAAGAAGAANNAGAAGCCACTTAAATTAAACATGAAGGTTACGATTTCGGTAGGCGGGAAGTTCCATGCTTTTCATTTAGCCGGTCAACTTGAAAAAAGAGGATACCTGAGCGGTATTTTTACTTCTTATCCTTGGTTCGCGCTAAAGGATTCAAATCTGCCGCGTGATAAAGTAAATTGCCTGGCCATAAAAGAAATTTTAGAGCGTGTCTTGTCTAAGATACCTTTCTTGAGCAAGAAGGCGGATACGCGATATTTTACGGCTAATTTTTTTGACAACCAAGTCGCCAAACGCGTAAAACCTTGTGATATCTTTGTTGGCGCTTCAGGATACTCCTTGAAAACCATAGAAAAAATCCGCCAGTCATTCGCGGCAAAAGTCATTATTGAGCGCGTCTCAAGCTATACTGAAACCTATTGGGATATCCTAAGGCAGGAAGGGGATAGGCTGGGTATCAAATTAAATTTTCCTTCTTCGCGGGTTATTGATAAAGAGCTGCAAGAATACCGGCAGGCGGATTATGTGGCGGTTCCGTCGCTTTTTGCCAAACAGACATTCCTGGCGAATAATTTTCCGGAAAGTAAATTAATCTGTATGCCCTGGGGTGTAGACGTGGATGTTTTTCGGCCCATACTTAAAGGCGATAACGTCTTTAGGATAATTGGTGTGGGTATGAGGATCATAAAAGGCATACATTATCTTTTGCAGGCGGTAGGGGAGTTGAAGTTAAAAAATTTAGAACTTTGGCTTATTGGCGGAGGCCTTGAGCCGTCGCTTGAGCCGTTCTTAAAGAAATATTCGGGAAGTTTTAGGTATATTGGTGCCATACCGCAAAGAGATCTCTATAAATATTATTCCCAAGGATCGCTTTTTGTTAATTTCGCGCTTGAGGATGGTTTTAGTATGGCAGCTTTGGAGGCGATTGCCTGCGGGTGCGCGGTGATATGTTCGGATACCACCGGCGCGAAGGATGTGATTAGAGACGGTATTGATGGTTTTATAGTCCCGTCCAGAGATGTGGAGGCGTTAAAGAAAAAAATTCTTTATCTTTATGAGAATATGGATATTTGCCGCCAGATGGGCAGGCAGGCCAGAGAAAATATAACGAATAATTTTACTTGGGATGATTACGGCGAAAAAATTATTAATGTATATCATAATCTTTTAAAATAAATTGCTATGCTAAACCGTAAATACTATGTTTATTTATCATAAAATCCGTTTATTGCAAGGTATGATCTATCGCAGGATTTGCCGCGTCTTGCCTGTGCAAATGAATATTATAAATAAGATGAATATTTTTCTCGACAGTAAATATGCTATTTCTCATTTCGCGGAAATATTCGCAAGCAGGACTTATTATCCCGGGATCGAATTATTCAAGAATCCTCCGCGCGGTGTCCTTGATTTGGGCGCCGGCGAAGGTCTTTTTACTTTATTGGTTGAAAGCCATATGCGCCAGCGATTTCCTGGAGCTAAAGTAAAATATAGCCTGTATGAGGCTAACCGGCAGTTGATAGCAAAGATTAAGGATAACATAAGGTTTGCCGGATTATTTGACGGGGTTCATATTTACTGCGGGGCTGTTGGGGAGCGTTCAGGGGAAGTCGATTTTAAGATTTGCCGGGAGCTCCATTGCAGCGGCATTAGGCCATTAGATCAGGTGGTAAGAGTATTGAGGGTGTCATATTTAGATGTTGAAAAAAATTTATCGGCAGACAGTCTCCCTGTGCCTGAACTGATAAAAATTGATATTGAAGGTTCAGAAGTTGATTTCTTTGAGAACTACATTGATCTTATTTCAAAAACATGCGTAGTCGTGGTTGAGTTTCATCAGGCCAACACCTCCCTTGAGAGATGGCATGCTATTGTAAGCAAGAGTAATTTGCAGCTCTATGAGGTAACCGCGCAATCAGGGCCGACTCGCTGCGAGATTTTTGTTAATTACGCGAATCTTAACCGGCATAATTTGTGTCTATCCTAATGATAAAAATGGCTAACGGTCTGCTTCGAGATACAATGCGATTAGTTGTAAACTACAGTCCCAGGAGATTAAGACATAGGGTATATTCTCTCCCTTTTATTGGCCGCTGTGTGCAAAATACATTAAAGAGATTAGCAGACAGCGCTTTATACGCGCNNGGATAATTTACGATGGTTTAGATTTAATTCTGGTCCCAGAGCCGGATTGGAGATGAAATTGAAGCTCCCTGAAGAGAATGAGTTTTATTTGGAGACTCACGATCCGGATGTCACGGATTTGCTCCAAAAACGCATCCGGCCGGGGTTTACGGTTATAGATGTGGGGGCGCACATCGGATATTTTACTTTGCTTATTTCAAGGCTTGCCGGGGCGCGGGGAAAGGTATTTGCTTTAGAGCCCTTGCCTAAAAACGCCGGGCGTTTAAAAGAACATTTAGCGCGTAACGAATGTATGCATAATACCGAGGTCTTTCAATTGGCCGCGGCAGAATACAATCAAGAGGAAGAATTCATTAATTATGATATCGCTACCATCGGAAGGCTGTCTTCCGTAGAGTCTTGCGCTACGGATAAATCTTCTTACCGTATCGTCGTAGAGTGCCGTTCATTAGATTGCTTAATTCAAGATATCGGCGTAAAATCGCTTGATTTTATAAAGATTGATAGAGAAGGAGCGGAGTTTCTGGTTATAAAGGGTATGGATAATCTGTTAAGAATTTATAGGCCGGAATTATTAATCGAGATGCATAATGAGAGAATAATTAAGGATATCATTGATTTCTTGAAGGATAGAAGGTACCGCGCGTGTAGTAACGAGCGCGCGTATAATGAAGAAGCCCTTCCTTGTGCCGCGATGCAGGGGAAGAATATTTTATTTATCCCGTCAGAACGGCTCCGGAAATAAGCGGGATGATGCCTGAGGGAACTATGTTGATTAATCTTTAGATGCTTCGTATCGCTATTATTGCCGATTTAATGGAACGGATTCCGCCTAAATATTACGGCGGCGTGGAGAGGGTTGTTTATTTACTCCTAAAATATTTAATAAAACGCGGCCACGAGGTTACCTTATTTGCCTCCGATGATTCATTGGTTTCTTGCCGCCTTATTCCGTTTGGGCATCGAAGCGGTAACAGCGCGTCGGGCGACTTGCGAAACTTATTTACTCTTTATCGTCAGCTTCTTAAACTGCGAAAAGAATTTGATATTATTCAGTGTTTTGGAAGAACTTTGTATTTACTGCCTTTATTGCCGTTAAATCTGATTAAGGTCCAAAGTTATGGATGTCCGACCATCCTAAAAAAGATAAATAGAGCGAATAGGCTGGCCAAAGGCACGTTGGCCTTCGTTGCCTGTAGTAATTCTTGCGCCCGGGAAAGGCTCGATACCGGCCGCTGGACGATAATTTATCACGGCGTTGAATTAGAGGAGTATAAATATAACGCAAACCCTGATGGAAAATATCTGGTATTTCTGGGGCGCTTATGCCGCATTAAGGGCGTTCATACGGCAATTGATGCCGCGAAGGCTGTTAATCAACAGCTTAAAATAGCGGGGACTGTCGCGTCTTCCGGAGCGGATCTGGAGTATTTTAAGAATGAGGTGGAGCCGCGTATTGACGGAAAGCAAATTCAGTATATCGGCCCGGTAGATGACCGGCAAAAGAGTGAACTTTTGGCTCAGGCCAGCGCGCTGCTGTTTCCCATTGAATGGGAGGAGCCTTTTGGTCTGGTAATGATTGAGGCCATGGCCTGCGGCACGCCGGTGATTGCTTTCAGGAGAGGGGCGGTGCCGGAAATAGTAACCGACGGTATAAATGGTTTTATTTGTAATTCTAAATCTGAGATGATTTCCGCGCTTAGTAAAGTATCTCAAATCAGCAGAGAGCAGTGCCGAAAAACAGTTGAGACGCGCTTCTCCGCTGAAAAAGCGGCCTTAGAATACGAGAAGCTTTATATGCGGCTTTTAGGCCTTATTCCTTAAGGGATAATTATCATAAATTTAATGTGTAGATAAGAGAAGCGGGGTTTGCATGAATAGATTGAATCATAGGTATGATGTTTTAGTGGTAGGAGCAGGGCCTATCGGCATATATGCTTCCTTAAAATTAGCAGCGGAAGGCTTACGCGTTTTAGTGGTTGAGGAAGATGCTCAGATTGGAAAGCCCAGGTTTTGTACCGGCCTTATAAGTCAAGAGGCGTTTGAAGAATTTCACCTTCCGAATAAGGCGATAGAAAACGAATTTCGTTCGTTCTGTGTTTTTTCTCCTTCAGGCTTAAAGCTGCATTTAAAAGATAAGACTTCCATCTACGCCACGGACCGGACTGTTTTCGACCAGAGTCTTTATCGTCTGGCAAAAGACGCGGGAGTTGAATTTTTGCTTAAGTGCCGCTGTGGAATGTTGAAGATTAATAATGACGGGATTGAGGCAAGAGTAGTTTTTGAGGAGAGAGAAACCATAATTAACGCCGCAGTGGGGATTTTGGCAACCGGTGTAAAATACGCCTTGCATAAGGATGTCGGTTTTAGTCTGCCGCCAAATTTCTTGGATTCTTCTCAAGCCCAGGTGGATGGAGAATCCGGGAGGGAAATTGAAATTTATCTGGGCAATATCGTCGCGCCGCATTCATTTGCCTGGGTGGTGCCGCTTAAGAAAAATCAATTGCGTATCGGGCTCGGCACGCATAGGAATTCACCTATTTTTTTAAAGTCGTTGCTTAAAAAACTAAGGTCGCAGGGCCGGCTTAAAGGAGGTGATTTTAATATCAAGAGAAGGCTGATACCGTTAGGGACGATAAAAAATACCTATACGGACAGGATTTTAGCCGTAGGGGACGCGGCCGGACAGGTTAAGCCGACAACCGGGGGCGGCATATACTTCGGTCTTCTTTGCGCGGATTTAGCGGCCAAAACCGTTATCAGCGCTTTTAAGAAAAACAATTTCAGTAAAGATTTTCTTAGGCGCTACGAAGTTGGCTGGAGAAAAAGTATCGAATTTGATTTAACGATGGGGCTTTACTTGCGAAAATTAGTCGCGAAAATTGACGACGCGCAGATGGAGGAATTGTTCGGTCTTTGTTCTCAGGATTCCATTCGCGAACTTATCGAAAAGTATTGGGACTTTAATCATCACGGAAAGTTTATTAACAAATTGATAAAGCGGCCTGAATTCTGGAAGGGTATTTATCAGATGTTTACCGTTAAACCCGGGTTAGATAAGATATGAGTGTCGCGCGTAAGGTTGCCAAGAATACCTTGTGGATAATCTTTGGTTACGCGATACAGGTAGTCCTGGGGGTAATTACGGTTGCCTGCCTGGCCCGATATTTGGGGAAGGATAATTTTGGAAAGTTTTCTTTTGTTTTTGTATATTTAGGTTTCTTTAATCTTATTATAGATTTTGGTATCGGCCAGATATTGGTAAGAGAGGTATCGCGGGACAGGGAAAAAGCGGGAAAGCTTATCGGTAACGCGATTATTATACGTTTAATCCTTTCGGTATTCGCCATTGTTTTGGCCTGCTTGTTTATTAATCTCTTGCACTATCCTTTTAAGACGAAGCTGTTAATTTATATCGCTTCTTTAAGTTTTTTATTGTCCATTAGCGGATTGTACGGATTAATTTTTCAGGTTAACCTCAAGATTAAATATTCAATCTTCGCGGATATCTGCAATGGACTGTTGAAGTTAGGCCTTTTTTCTTATTTTATATATTTAAGATTTACTCTCGCCTGGTTTGTGGCCGCTACGGTTATAACGTGCATTCCCGGAATATTTATAGTTATGATTTTATCCAAGAAATTCATTAAACCGGATTTTCATGTAGATTTTAAGATGTGGAAGAATTTATTTCGGGAGGCATTTCCTTTGGCGCTTACTTCGGTTTTTATCATGATTTATGCCAGGGCCGATCAATTACTGCTCTTTCATATGAAAGGGGCGCAGGAAGTCGGTTATTACGCGGCAATAGTCAAGTTAGCGGAAACCTTTAATATGATTCCTTCGGCGTTTCTGACTTCAATCGCGCCGTTGTTTTATGATTATTTCGCCGTATCGGGAAAGAAGCTGGAAAAGGCTTATGAGCTTACTTTTAAGTACCTTTCAGCGTTTGTGATACCGATAGTGTTTGGAGTGTTTATTTTGGCCGGGAATATCATAATGCTTGTTTACGGCCGGCAGTTTATTGAGGCCTCCTTTGCTTTGAGGATATTGATTTGGTCTGAAATCTTTGTTTTTCTCGGGACAATCCAGTATTATATTTTGGTTTCCGTTGGATTGCAGAAAATTAATTTTATTATCACTTTGGCGAGTATGGTAATAAATGTATTACTTAATCTTATATTGATCCCGCGTTACGGTATTGTGGGGGCTTCCGCGGCTACTCTTGTTTCTTACGGCTTAAGCATCCCAATATTATTTATTCTAACCGAAACGCGTAAATACGCGATAGCTTCAGTCTGTTCAACTTTAAAACCGCTTCTTGCCGCCGGCCTTATGGGATGTTTTACGTATCTCGCTTTTGTATTTAAAATTCATCTGGCAATAAACATATTCTTAAGCGCCTGTATATATTTTGGATTACTTTTGCTTATAAAAGGCCTCAACAAGCAGGATTTCGAATATATCAAGGAAATGGCAGTTAAGATTTGACGCGTATGAATTTTACCCCGTTACACCCAGAAGGCCCCGCTTTTCAAAGCGGGGATGAATGGCAAATTAAATCGTCAAGAAAGCCCCGCCTTTTAAGGCGGGGTGTAACGGGGTTTACCAGAGTTTTGGATTTAAGCTTAAGGCGGTTTATTTTTTCTCTATATCATTTTGTCGCTCCATTAGCGTCCAAGACAGGCTTTACCAAGATATTCTTAGGAAAGAACACGATAGGATCCAGAGTAAACTCTTTATTTATTAAAACTATAAATCTTAATCTTCCTGAGCCGATTGACGCGCATGGAATGATTATGTATCAGGGCAGGTTAAGAGAAGAAGGTTCGGGATACGCGTTTGATTATGAGCCTGAAACGCGGCGGGCCTTTAGGCGGATAGTTAAGCCGGGCATGACAGTGGTAGACGCGGGAGCGAATATCGGATACTACACTTTACTCGCGGCAAAGAGTATGGGCAATAGCGGCAGGGTGTATGCCTTTGAGCCGGATCCCGGTTATTACGCTCTCCAAAAAAAAAATATTGAAGTAAATAGGTTAAATAAAATTGTGGAGCTTTTTCAGACAGCGATAGGTGATACGGAAAATAAGTCTACCTTTTTTCTGGGGAATCTTACGGCGAATAGTTTTTTCAGTTTACCGGGTGTTACCACGGATAAGACGATTATTGTGGATGTCGTATCTCTGGATAAATTTTTCTCCGAGCGGAACTGGCCGTCCGTAAATGTTATTAAACTGGATATTGAGGGATCCGAAAAGACCGCCTTGGACGGTATGCGCGGTTTACTTAAAAGAAATAAGGATGTAAATATCATAATTGAAGTTAATCCGGCTTTTCTGGAAGCCGCGGGCACAACCGCGGAAGAACTGTTTTTATTGCTTGTTGAGCTGGGCTTTAGGCAAATCTGTATTTTATGGAAAGAGATGAAATCCTGTAAAATTCCGCGGGACATCAAATATTTAACAGCTTACGGTAAAAATTTAGGACATGTAGATTTACTTTGTCAGAGAAACGGGTGAGAATAATTACAGCTGTATGAATATGCGTAAGCTCCGGGTTGTTTATTTTCAGCAGAATCTGGCAGTAGGGGCCTGTGAGGAATATCTGCGGCTTCTTATGGAAGGTGTAGATAAGAGTTTATTTGAGGTATTATTTGCCTGTCCGCGGGATCCCGCGCTGGATATATTCGTGAAACAGGCGGAGGAATTAGACGTTGAGGTATTTCGTTACTCATTGGCCGGGAATAGCTGTTTACGAATGTGGCGCTTGTATTCTCTTTTTCGCAGGCAGAAGCCGGATATCGTCCATTTTAACGACCCCTGTCTTGATGGGATTATTGCCGCGCGCCTGAGCGGCGTGGCTGTATTGATAATGACCCATCACACGCCGGAACTTAACCGTAAATACAGCCTTAAAGGCAGGCTTTGGGAAAGAATCGCTCTCAGGTATTGCGGGATTAAGTTCATCTTTACCTCGGAATATGACCGGGAAACCGCTGTCAGGAAAGATAAAGTTCCGCGCCAGCGCGGCTCGGTTGTTTATTATGGACTTCCTCCCGGAAGATTTAACCGGGAGTATAACAAGAAAGAGGTATATGATGAATTCTCCCTTGATGGAAAATGCCGTTTAATCGCCAATATCGCCCGTCTATCGCCGCAGAAGGGGCAGAGATATTTGCTTGATGCCGCTTCATTAGTTGTTAAAGAAAATAAATCCGTAAGATTTTTTTTTGTGGGGCAGGGAGAGTTAGAATTAGAGCTTAAAACGTTGATCCGTCAAAAGGGATTAGAGGACTATTTTATATTTACCGGCTATCGCGATGATATCCCCCGTCTTTTAAGCGCTTTTGAAATCTTAGTTATGCCTTCTTTGTTTGAGGGGCTTTGCTTCGCGGTGATTGAGGCTCAGGCAATGGGTGTGCCGGTTATAGCTAGTTCCGTGGGAGGGATGCGCCGCTCGGTATCAGACAGGAAGACCGGACTTCTGGTGTCTGCGTCTGACGCGGCGGCCCTGGCTCAGGCCATCCTTTGGATGTTAAGCCATCCTCAGGAAGCAAAGGAGATGGGTTTGGCGGG
>DOMD01000011.1 GCA_003510525.1 Candidatus Omnitrophota bacterium | reverse complement strand
GGGAGGTCTAACGGGGTGAAAATCATCTTAGTCTTTCCGCGCCTTAAGCATGAAAGCCTGGGGGATCCTCCGCTGGGTTTGGCGTATCTGGCCGCTTATTTAAGAAAGAGCTTCGATTTTAAAGTAAGTGTTTTAGATATGGCATTCTTATCCGTCAAGGAGGCGGCTATTTGTTTGGCCAGGGAAAGGCCGGATATTGTCGGGGTATATTTTTCTACCCCCGCCTATAATATCGCTATGGAGATAGTTAAGGCCGCCGCGAAATTAAACGCCTTGATAGTCGCCGGTGGGCCGCACGCGACAGTTGTTCCGGAGAGCCTGGTGGGAAGAGTGGATGCTGTAGTTATCGGTGAAGGAGAAAGGGCGTTCGCGGAATTTGCCGGGGCTTATGCTGATAAGAGAACCCTTGAGGAGATAAACGGCATATGGTTTAGACGTAACGGGGAAGTAGCGCGAAATGCTCCCAGAGAGCCATTGTCGGATTTGGACATTTTGCCCCATCCGGCCCGGGATTTATTAAATATGGAAAGATATATTGATAATTGTCAGTATTTTGATTGCGTGGACATGAATATAAGAGCGACTACAATGATAGTTTCCCGCGGTTGTCCCTTCAAGTGCGCGTATTGTCAGCCTACCTTGAATAAATTATTCGGCAGTAGGATAAGATTAAGGAGCCCGGATAATATTATTTCTGANNTTAGAGGTTCCGGGGCTCATCTGGGGCTGTAATAGCCGGGCAGAACTCTTAGACGAAGGTTCTTTAGAGATTATGCGCGAGTCGGGTTTGCGCTGTCTGCATATCGGGGCGGAATCCGCCACTCAGAGGATAATTGACGCTATTTATGATAAAGGCATAACATTGTTGGATGTCAGGCGCTCGGTAGAAATAGCTAAGAAAAAAGATATTCGCGCTATGTGTTTTTTTATGCTCGGCGCTCCTACGGAGACCAGGCAAGAGATAGAGAATACCATACGTTTTGCCCGGGAGCTTCCCTTGGATGAGGCGGTGTTTAATATTGTTGCTCCTATGCCCGGGACGCGCCTCTATAATCTGGCTAAGGAATCAGGCTCGCGAATTAGCAGTCGGTGGGAAGATTTTAATTATTATTCTCAGAGGGCATATAGTAATTCCGGGGTGGGGGCGGCCCAGGTCAAATATCTTCAGCTTAAGGCGCTTTTCGTGTTTTATTTCAGCCCTTACCGTTTAAAATATGTGCTAAGGCATTTTTGTTCTCTTCGTGGTTTACGTAAGTTGCTGCGTAAGATAAGCAGATTCTTTTAAGTATGAAGATATCGTTTATAAATCCTGTCCTGGGAGGTGATTATAGCGCGCTGGATATCGCGGCTACTGCTTTAGCCGCGTATCTGAATCAAAAGACGCCGCATAAAGCTAAAGTCTGCGATTTGACATTTCATCGTAGAACCTGGCAGGCATACCTGAATCAGCATATTAAGGACAACCGTCCGGATATTATCGGAATTTCCGCGACCGCGTTATATATGCCTTATGTGAAACAACTGATACAAAAGGTGAAATCTGGCTATGGTCTGCCTGTGGTCTTGGGGGGGTATCAGGCTTCTATTCATCCTAAGGAAAGCCTGAATATTGAGGGTGTGGATTTTGTTTGTATTGGAGACGGGGAATATGCCCTGGCCAGCTTAATGGATAGATTGGAGAACAAACTGTCGATAGCCGGATTGGCGGGTGTGGGCTATCGGGAGGCCGGCACTAGTATTATTAATCCCGGGGGGAGTTTTATTGAAGATATTGACAGCCTGCCTATCGCGGATTGGGATGCCTGGCAGGATTTGGATAGATACTTTTATTTTCTGGGGATGTTGTATATCATTGGGACTAGAGGGTGTCCTTATCAGTGCAGCTATTGTGATGCCGTGGGAATTTCGCGGGCTGTGAAGGGCAATTATTACCGTTTAAGAAGCCCCGAAGGATACGCGAGAGAGATTGCTTTTCAATGGAATAAGTATAGAAAACGCGGTATGCGCCTGGCCCAATTATTTGACCAGGTATTCACTATGGACGCCAACTGGCTGGATAAGTTCTGCGGTGAATATAGGAGGCTGGGGCTGGCCCAAGAATTAAAGTTTAGCGCCTTTTCCCGCGTAGACCATTTGGATGAAGGTAAGATTAAGATGCTGGGGGAGAGCGGTTGCGCTATTTTGAGGGTGGGGATTGAGGCAGGGGATGAGTTTATCCGGAATAAGATTTATGGCAAACACATTTCTAATAATAAAATAAGGTCTATAGTTAAGCTTTGCCGCAGATATAAAGTAGGGCTGACCGCGTATTATATGCTGGGTGGGCCTGCCGAGACCCGGGAAACAATAAATGCTACCATAAAATTAGCTGGTGAATTAAAGGCCAGCCGTTCGGCGTTTTTTATCTATAAGCCGTTTACGGAAATCGGCATACAACAAATCACTGAACACGGAGGCAGGATAGACCAGAAATTATGGGATAGGGCTGATAACATCACTTTTGACGCTGTGGTGGAATTAAAGGGCATTAAGCCCCGCCAGATAGAATTTCTGCAGAAAAAGGCCTACTTCTTGACGTTCGGCGCGCGTCTTTTGAATATGCTCTTTAGCCAGGGCTTGCGATATTTCACCAGGCTTTTTGCCTATTGCGCTAAGGGTTTAGCTTATGGGTTAGATATCCGGTATCTTTTAATTTATTATCATATCTACGGGTATGATAATGTAGATAAGTAATGGTTCATTCGTAAATAATGCGGAAGAAATAGCCTAACATATTGCAACACAAGAAGAGACATTAAAATGACATTACGTAACGAAACTAACGGTCTTTTCGCTCAAAGACGATTTTTTAACGCCAAAGGTCTTTCGCATTTTGGCGGCTGCGGAACTCGGGGTATTTGTTCTCACAAATACCCCTCACACATCCTCGCCGTCCCAGTGTTGTCGCTTCGCTCCACTGGGATTCCCAAAATGCTCAAGCTGCTTTGGCTAAAATCGTCATTCGCTCAAAAACCATTAGTTTCGTTGACAGGGCTATTCCACAATAGTTACGAAAGAAACTGAGTAATTGTTATGCTAAAAAGAAACTTCTCAATACTATTAGGATTAAGCGCGTTATTTTTGTTAATGCGCGTCTCGATATTGATATTTTCCTGGGATAATATTTATTTTGACGCGGATGAACTGTCCCGGGGGGCGCTGGCCAAGGAAATAATAGAGAAGCCGATGCTTCCCATACTTGATTATCCTGAGGCGGATTCGGAGGTTTATGAGGGAGGCAGGCTCCTGGCGTCTTTTATTGCCGCGCCTCTCTTTCTGGCTTTTGGCGATTCTTATTTTTCTCTAAAACTGGCCGCGGTGGCCTGTTCTTTGGCCTGCCTTATCCTCTGGTTTATCCTCTTAACGCGTATTTTTAACCGGCGCGTAGCCGTTATTTGGAGCTTGTTGTTTATACTTTCACCTCCGCTTTATAGCCAGGCTTCTTTGGTTACCTGGGGGGCTCATGCCGAGTATTATTTCTTTACCCCGCTATTTTTGATTTTTCTGCAAAAGATATTGTCCGGCAAGCATCCGGATGAAGCCAGGGGTAGGCTCTGGGCGGTTTTCGGTTTCTTAAGCGGCCTAAGCATCTGGATTATACAAAATAACATTATTGTTTTAGTAACTTGTTTCTTTGTCATATTCATTTTGGACAGAAGGTTTTTCTTTAAGAAGTCTTTTGGCATTTATTTGCTTTCTTTTTTCGCGGGTTACTCCCCCGGGATATACCATTATTTTAGCCGGCATTGGCAGTATTCCATTCCCTGCGACAGCATTTTTAAGCTTTACCCCCGCTCCGGGGCTTCAAATTGGCTGCCGAAGTTAAAGGCGATAATTATTGACCATCTGCCCAGGTCGTTTATCTTTAAGCCGGAGATTATTTCCTTTGCCTATTTTTTCGTTTTTCTACCGGCTCTTCTCTATATTATATGGCTTAATCGTGAGGTGATTAATAAAATTCGCGTTTCCTTATTCCGGTTTAAGCCAAATATAATCAGCAGTAGCATGATTCCGCGCGAGTTCCCGTTTCTGCTTTATTTTCTGGTCTATCTGTTGGCCTATACCTTTGGCGGCCTCGGTGTTTGGGAGGATGACGCGGGTTACTTAAAATATAAATATCTTACTATAGTGTATCCGGTTATATTTTTTGTCATTTCATTCGCGTTAGATAAGCTTTGGGAGAATAAGAGAAGAATGATAGCGGCACCGGTATTAGGGTTTCTGCTCTTAGCCGGACTACAGGCTAACATAAGGCTTATTTCTTTTAAGAATTTTGGCGTTCCGTTACAACAGCCAGGTTTTTCATATTATGAATTGGGAGATAGGATTTCCGGCGGCCGCACCATAGAAGGGATAAGGGCGGTTATAGGTCATATACGCCGGGTGAATCCCCGGCATGGGCCGGATTTCCTCTCCGGCATAGCCGCGGGGATGGCTTTTAACCGGGCCATAAATGAAGATATTGAGGGGATTCTTTCTGTGTTTGGCAAATTTAGGCCTGAATATCAAAGTTATCTTTATAAAGGCTGGTGCATAGGTTTGAATAATATCTTTTTTGAGGATCCGGCATCAGGCGCAAAAAGGCTGGAAGCTGTATCTTCCGGGATAGAGGATAAATATAAAAAATATTTATATGCCGGTTTGGGCGAAGGGCTGATGATCAATTTTGTGGCGGCTTCTGACGTGGAGCCGATATTATTATTGATTAGCCGAAAGATGATGCCTTTTTATCTGAAAGATCTTTATTCCGGCGTAGCCAGGGGTTTATTAAATTTTGACCAGAAAAAACGCGAGAGTATTATCAAAAGCTGTGTCGCCGCCGAATACCGCCATTTTCTAAGCAACAATCATAATTTTTAATGTTAAAGCAGATTAAAAACATCTTTCATTACCGCTGGCTGATTTATGCTTTTTTGGTCCGGGGTTTCAAAGCCAAATACAAGAATTCCTTCCTGGGGATTTTCTGGTCGCTCTTAAATCCTTTGCTTAATGTCCTGATATTTTCTTTTGTCTTTACGGTAATTTTTAAGATAGGTATAAAGGATTACCCTTTATACCTGCTTTGCGCGATGTTCCCCTGGAATTTTTTTAATTCTGCGTTGATTAACAGCGTAGTTTCTATTGTGGAAGACAGCTCTTTTGTCAAGAATGTGTATTTCCCTCTGGAGATAGTCCCCCTGGCCGTAACCGCGGTTAATTTCGTGAATTTCTTGATAGAACTGACGATCCTTTTGATTTTTCTGGCATTTTTGGGAAAATGGCCGGGGGGAGCAATCCTCTGGTTCTATATCCCGGTATTGGCTTTTATAGAGTTTATTTTAGTCAGCGGCTTGGCGGTTCTCGCTTCGGGGCTATTTGTTATTTTTCGGGACCTGAATTTTATCCTTAATTTCTTTTTGCGGCTATTTTTTTATTTTGTCCCGGTGGTGTATACCCTGGAATTAGTTCCCCCAAGATGGAATTTTATCTATCGGCTTAATCCCTTGGCGGTGATTATTGACGGATTTACCCGGGTATTTTTCTTTAATGCGCCGCCGGATATTTTCCGAATGGGTTTGGCTTTAGCCGAATCTGGGATAATTTTTATCTTTTGTTTCTGGGCCTTTAATAAGATGCGAATGGCTATTCCGGAGAGATTATAAGCTATGGAAGCGCTGAAGGCAGAAAGTCTAAGCAAGAAATTCCGGATTTTTCACCAGCCGCCTTTGACCCTGCAAAAGGCAGCCTATAATTTTTTTCATCGCACGCAGCTTTATCAGGATCTTTGGGCCTTGGAAGGGGTGAGTTTTTCTCTGCAAAGAGGCGAAGCCCTGGGTTTAATCGGGACTAACGGTTCCGGAAAAACTACTCTCTTGCGGGTACTGGCTAATATCTATTCTTTTACTTCCGGCCGGGTGTGGATTCAGGGGAGGCTGGCGGCTTCTCTGGAGTTGGGTTCAGGGTTCTTGCTGGAATTTACCGGGTTAGAAAATCTCTATCTGCACGGGGCCATCTTTGGACTTTCCCGCCGCCGGATAGCCGCTAAGATCGCGAAAATAGCGGAGTTTGCCCAATTAAAGGATTTTCTGGATGTGCCTTTGCGCCAGTATTCTTTCGGGATGCGCATGCGCCTGGCCTTTGCCTTGATTGTCAACATTGAATCGGATATCCTGCTGATTGACGAGTCCCTGGCGGTGGGAGATGTGGCCTTCAGGGAGAAGTGTTTTGCCAGGATTGAGGGGTTGAAAAGCCAGGGAACGGCTTTTATCCTAGTTTCGCATAATATGGAAGAGATCGCGCGTTTGTGTGACCGGGTGATTTGGTTGGAAAAAGGCCGGATCCGCGCGTGCGGGAACACAGAGCGAATTTTACAAGAGTATGCGCGGGATACGCGGGTGAAATAATATGCGGATTGGGATTGACATAAGGTCGTTACAAAATGATAGTCAGTTGCGGGGCATCGGCACTTATACCCGCTGCCTTGTTAAAGCCGTGCTCGAGGCTGACCGGGTGAACGAATATGTATTTTTTGCCTTTAAGGGGCTGCCGGTTCCTGATTTCTTGAGAGAAGGCGTATTTGAGAAGGCCAGGATAGAAAGGCTTACCCGCCGGCAAAAACATTTTGTCTGGATGTGCGGCCAGTTTTTATTCCCTTACGCGGCCAGGAAAGAGCGGCTGGACTTATTTTATTCCCCGGAGTATATAGTCCCGGTATTGGCTCGGGCTAAGAAGGTAATCACCGTGCATGATTTTATCAATAGTGATTATCCCTTATACCATAAGAGGAATTTAATCCTGCGTCGGATTTATTATCGGCTTAAGGATAAGACCCTGCATAAGGCCGATAAGGTGATTTCAGTTTCCCATTATACTAAAGAGAAGATAAGGCAGTTATGCGGAATTGATGAAAGCCGTATAGCCGTGATTCACGAGGCGGCGCAAGATTGTTTTCGTCCGGTGAGCGACAGCGACTTATTCGCGCGGACGCGGGAGAAATATGGGATAGACGCGAGATTTATTCTTTACGCGGGAGCGCTGGATTATCATAAGAATATAGACGGTTTAATTAAGGCCTTTTCCCGGATAAAAGATAAGGAGGCGGCTTTGGTATTGGCGGGGGTGAAGAATGACCCGCGGTATTTTGAGTCTATTCAGCGGCTCATCGCGGATTTACATCTAGAAAAACGGGTCGTACTTTTAGGGTATATTCCGCAGGAAGACCTGGTTAGTCTGTATAATATGGCCGAGAGCGTGATTTCGGTATCTTTTTACGAAGGTTTCGGCTTGCCGGTGATTGAGGCAATGGCCTGCGCTAAACCGGTTATCGCTTCGGGGAATACCTCAATGGCGGAGATTGTGGGGGACTGCGGGGTTTTGGTTAATCCGCATAACCTTGAGGAAATATCCGCGGCTATAGATAGCCTGCTTTCTAATGAAGGTTTAAGAAGGACATTAGCCGAAAAGGGATTTGAACGCTCTAAGGAGTTTAGTTGGGAAAAGGCGGCTCGGCAGATGCTTGGGGTGTGGGAAGAGTTGGTTGGCTAAAATCAACATTCGCTGCGAAAAACAGCCGAATTCATTAACTTGGTAGAATGTTAATTAGCATAGTCATCTTGAGCTGGAATGGGATAGATTTATTAAAAGAATGCCTTCCTTCAGTAATGCGGGCAGTGGGGGTTTACGGCGATGAGTATGAGGTTTTGGTTATAGATAATGGAAGCTCAGATGGCAGCGCGGAGTATGTTAGGGCAGACTTCCCCCAGGTAAGTATATTGTCTTGGGCCGAGAATCTCTCTTTCACCAAGGCGATGAATAAAGGGATTAGCGCGGCTAAAGGGGATGTGGTGATTGTCTTGAATAATGATGTGATTGTGGAGAGGGATTTTATCGCGCCGTTAGTAAGGCATTTTCGGGAGAATGATGATACCTTTGCCGTGGGGGCAAAGATGCTTTCTGGGGATAGGAAAACTCTGAATTTTGGCCGGGCCAAAGGGGATTTCAGATACGGTTTTTTCAGCCGGGTAATCGGAGATTCCGCCTTCGCGGTAAATAGCTTGTATGCCTGCGCCGGAGGCGCGGCTTTGGATAAAGATAAATTTCTTGAGCTGGGAGGTTTTGATGAGGATTACGGGGTTTACTGGGAGGATTTGGATTTATGTTATCGGGCTTGGAGACGGGGCTGGAAGACTATCTACGAACCCCAAAGCGTAGTTTACCATAAGGTGCATGCCACTAATATCAAAAAATACGGCCAGAGAGGCATTGATAGCTTGAGCGGAGAAAATTATTCTTTGTGTATCATTAAGAATATTCATAACGGAAGGTTATTATTTAAACATATTATTTCTCTGCCCCTTTTAATTTTATTAACGACTTTAAGCGGCAGGTTGCATTTTACCCTGGGCTTGCTATACTCTATTAAGAAATGGCCGTTTTTTTNNGGCTTTGAGAATAGCCTATATACTCTGGTTGAGGAATTGAAAGACAGATTTCAATTTCAGATATTGGTGGCTAATACCAACCGTAAAACCACGGTGGAGCGCCTGATCAATGTTACGGTTGTCCGCCTGGGGAGCTTGGGAAAAATATTTTCCCAGCCGCTGACCTTAAGCCTTTTCTTCTGGCTAAAACGTTCCTCAAGCGATGTAGTGCATATCCATCTGCCTAATCCCTTGGCTATGATTTTTTATTTGATCGCTTTGCCCCCGGGGAAATTGGTTGTTTCCTATC
>DOMD01000008.1:11119-11582 GCA_003510525.1 Candidatus Omnitrophota bacterium | reverse complement strand
AAGTGGAGGCGGGAAGGATTTCCGTGACGATGGGTTTGGTGAATACGCCGGATCGTTCCAATTCTTGTTTGGATTCCTCCGCCAGCTTTTTTTGCCGGTCATTGTGATAGAAGATTGCCGTTCGGTATTGCGGGCCCCGGTCAACAAACTGTCCGCCGGAGTCAGTGGCGTCAATCTGCCTCCAGAAACCCTCAAGCAGGCGGGTATAGCTTATTTTAGCAGGATCATAGGTAATCTGAATGGCTTCAAGGTGGCCTTTCTGGGCATAGTCCGCGTAGGTGGGATTGGGTTTGCCGGTTGCGCCGGTATAGCCGGATATTACGCTGATAACTCCGTCTAATTCATCAAAGGGCGCCTCCATGCACCAAAAACAGCCTCCGGCAAAAGTAGCGGTTTCATATTTCGCGCTGGCTGATGAAACATGCGGTTCAAGCAGGAATAAAACCGAACAAAAAGACAATCC
>DOMD01000008.1:6070-11097 GCA_003510525.1 Candidatus Omnitrophota bacterium | reverse complement strand
TTTCCGGTTATTATATCTCCTAAATCAGCGTGGATATTTTTTCTGGTTATTGTTTTTCTCGTCATCGGCACATTTATCTCTCCGCTGTGGATTGCCTGGGTAATATCGTCAACCACTACCTTTGCTTTTTTGAGTATTCCCGTTTCCAGTTCCTCCTTGCCGGGGGCATCGGCGCCAATAGCGTTGATGTGCGTCCCATTTTTTATCCATTNNATAGCGCGTTTTCTTTAAGAAGATTTCCGGCTGGTTTTTGACACAGTCATAGAGAAATACCGTTTCTATGTTAAATATTTCGTTGAGGGCCATAAGCTGGGTTTGGGCCTGGGCTCCGCAGCCGACCAGGGCTACGCGGGAGGAGTTTTCTCTGGCCAGGTATTTCGCGGCAATTCCTCCCGCGGCTCCGGTGCGCAGATTGGTGATATAAGTGCCATCCATAACTGCCAAAGGAAGCCCGGTTTTAGGGTCATTGATGATAATCAGGGCCATCACCGAGGGCAGGCCGTGCTTCAGGTTTTGCGGATGGACGCTGACCCATTTCATTCCGCAGGCCTCCACCCCTTCTATGTAGGCCGGCATAGCCCTAAAGTCTCCCTGGTATTTATCTAAACGCAGATAGATTTTGGCCGGCATCTGGGTTTTATCTTGGCCGTAAGCCCTAAAAGCCTGCTCAGCAATCCGCAGGGCCGAGGGCATAGTGATTAGTTTTTCTATGTCCGGGCCGGATAAGATAAGTGTTTCTTTGAGCATTATTTATCTGGAAAGAAAATAGACAGAAAGCGCGGAGTTTAGCGGCAAGAACTGACCGGGGGGATATTTTTAGCGGGTATCCCTTTGATAGTTTTTTTGGTGCGCGTTTGGGCCAGCTCCCAGGAGTATTCGTAAAGATGCAGGCCTTTACTGCAGGCGATAATCTCGCCATCCTCTACCCCGATCTCGGAGGCCATATACTGCTTGACCAATTGCAGGCCGCCTAAATTGGAGGGAAATCCTCCCCAGAGATCCCAGGAACGAAAATAAAGCATAAAATGCAGTTTGCCATAGCGCACCCGGGTATCAATAATTCTTAGGCAGGGCGGGTCAGCCAATTTTATATCCGAGGGCATACCGATTTCCATCACCGCCTGGTTGGTGCCAAAGCCGTGGGTTTTATACATCTGGATAACTTCTTCCACCTGATTTACTTCTAAGGGCATTTCTTTAATTAAGGAACCTTCTTTCAGGCGGACTTTGGCGTCTACTAATCTCTCTCCGTAGGTGTAATCTTCGGTGGCGGTTTTATTTCCGGTTAAAAGATAACTTAAATATCCCTGGACATATTCCATATCCGTGGGGGCGGGGATAGACATACCTTCGGGAATTACCGGAATGATCTGGTGTGAAGGTTTTCTGACCCGGATAGTTACAAAGTCGAATTCCAGCCGTTTCTGTCCCTGGTAGCTTCCCTTTTCAATGGTATAAATGTGCCCGTTATCAATGATTGAGCTTAAGCATTGAAACCAGGCATCATCCAAATCAAAGGCTTCAATATAAACCGGTTTTAAGAATTCTTCTGACATGCCTCCTCCTGCTATAGGGACACTTCTCGCTTTAATTTGAGAACCGTCCCTGAGATTTTATTCTCCGATAATTTTTACCAGCACCCGTTTTTTGCGCAGGCCGTCGAATTCTCCGTAAAATATTTGTTCCCAGGGGCCGAAGTCCAGCTTGCCGTTGGTTACCGCCACCGTAACCTCCCGGCCCATAATTTGCCTCTTGAGATGGGCATCGGCATTATCTTCACCGGTAAGATTGTGGCGGTAGCGGGAGATTGGCTGATGCGGAGCTAAGCCTTCAAGCCATTGGTCAAAATCCCTATGCAGGCCGTCCTCGTCATCATTAATAAAAACACTGGAGGTGATGTGCATCGCGTTCACTAAGCACAGGCCTTCTTTAATTTGGCTTTTTTTAACCAGTTCTTCTATCTGTGGGGTTATGTTTAGGTACGCCCGCTGGGTTTTGGTGTTGAACCAGAGATATTCGGTTAATGATTTCATGAATGGGAATTTAAGCGGGAGAGGGGAATCGAACCCCCATAAATAGCTTGGAAGGCTATTGTTCTACCACTGAACTACTCCCGCGCTTTATTAGGGACAGACACTATTTATTTNNGCCTTGGCCTCAATCTGGCGCACTCTCTCCCGGGTAACCCGGAAAACCCTGCCTACTTCTTCCAGCGTGCGGGCGGTGCCGTCTTCCAAACCGAAACGTAAGAGCAGTATCTTTTTTTCCCGTTCGGTGAGAGTGGCCAAGGCGTTGTTCATATTGTCCTTAAGCATTGAGTGCACCGTGGCGTTAGCCGGAGAGATTGCCCTTTTGTCTTCAATGAAATCTCCAAAGTGGGTATCTCCCTCATCTCCGATGGGCGTCTGGAGAGAAATCGGCTCCTGGGCTACTTTCANNTCCACCATGTGGACGGGGATGCGGATGGTGCGCGACTGGTCGGCCAAAGCGCGGGTGATGGCCTGACGTATCCACCACGTGGCGTAGGTGGAAAATTTATATCCCCTTTTATATTCAAATTTTTCCACTGCCCGCATCAACCCGATATTTCCCTCTTGAATCAAATCCAGGAAAGACATCCCGCGGTTGGTGTACTTTTTGGCGATGCTTACCACCAGCCTTAAGTTGGCCTCGACTAATTTTTTCTTGGCCCGGATGAATTTGACGTATTTTTGCTTAATCAGCCGGCTGGTATCCTTTACCCTTAAATATGAGGCGTCATCCAGCATATTTAATATTTCAGACCTGGTTTTTCTTAGTTCAGAAATTCCCTCAGAAGACGGGGATTGTTTTTTCCGGGATAGCTTGCGGTTAACTTCGTCCAGTTCTTTAACTAATTCCAGGAATTTTTTAGCGATTTTTTCGATAATCAAAGTGGTGAATCCGAATGCCATTAGTAGCTTGACATTGTTGGCCTTCTTGCGTGAATGTCTCAGGCGGTGAGCTAACCTGGAGAGGCGGCGCANNAGGGCAATTTCGGCCGCTTCTATTTCTTTAGCCAGGTTAATTTCTTGCTCGCGGGTCAAGAGGGGTATCGAGCCCATTTGCTTCAGATACATCTTGACCGGGTCATCCAAAGGCATAAATTTGTTTTCCGCCGCTATTTTCTCATCCGCGAGTTCTTCTTTGGCTTCTTCCGGAATGACGTCTTTATCGCTTTCTTTCTGGTCTAAGTTATTAATTATCCTGATATCTTCACTTCCCAGGAGCTCGAAGATTTTATCTATTTCTTCCGCGGAAGAAATATCCTCCGGGAGCATATCGTTTAACTCATCGTAGGTTAAAAACCCTTTTTGTTTACCCAGGGTGATAATTTTTTTTAGATCACGTTTAAGGTTGGCTTTAGCCATATTACGCTCCCTCTCTTGATAAGGACTGAAATTCAATTAACAAATCATTTAGTTTTAATTCGTTACCCGGGCCCTGGGCGAGCTTTAATTGCCGGCAAAGTTCCTGCTGTTTTAGCTTGCGCTTGCTTTCTTTTATCCGGCGCACGCAGTCGTCAATAATTCTTTGCGTGCCGGATACAGCCGGCCATTCGCAGGTGGATATTTCCAGGATTATTTTGGACAGGTGGCTGCCGGTAAAATGGTTAATCAGTGAATTGGTATTAATTTTTTTTCCGGAACAAAACAAATCAAACATCTTGGTGATAATCTGGCTTATATTTTTATCCTGAAAGTCTCCGGGGGCCAGCTTTTCTTTTATCTGTTCGATAAGTTCCTGTTCTTCCAGCATCAGCCGGACAATCATCCGCTCCGGNNCGGTTTTTTTAAGCTCCAGTAACAGTGAATTTTCGTCCAGGGATAATTCTTCCGCCAGTTTCTTTATATATGCTGATTTTGCCACCGTGTTATTAAATTTACTTATCAAGGAAAGCATCTCTGAAGCGGCCCGGGATTTGTTGGGTATGGTTAAGGGCGCGTATTTTGATTTGAGAAACTCTAATTTGTAATCAAAAATATCTTTGGCCTCTGTGATGAGTTTCTGGAATCCTTCCGGGCCAAATCGGCGCGCGAAACTGTCCGGGTCATAGCCTTCAGGTAATCGGGCGGCCATAACATTCANNACCACATTACGCGAGTAGCGCTTTAAAAGGCGGATCTGCTCCTGGGTCAAGGCCGTGCCGCAGGAGGCGGTTATGTTTTTAACTCCCGCCTGATAAGGAAAAATCAAATCAAAGTATCCCTCAACAATTACCGCTAAATCCTTCAGGCGGATTTCTTCATTGTTTAGGTCTAGTCCGAAAAGGACCTTGCTTTTAGAATACACAGGAGTTTCCGGAGAGTTTATATATTTAGGCAGGGAATTATCCAGCACCCTGGCCCCGAAAGCAACGGTCCGGCCTTTAGTGTCATGTATGGGTATAAGTATTCTTTTGCGGAAACGGTCATAATATCCGCCGTTGTCCTTAGCTATTATCAGGCCGGATTTCTCAATTAAACCCAGCACAAAGCCTTTGCTTCTTAAATAGTTTAGCAGGCCGTCCCACTTATCCTGGGCGTATCCGATTTTAAACCTCTGGATGGTTTCTTTGGTCAGGCCCCTTTTGAGAAGATATTTCAGCGCCGGCTCTCCTTCCGGAGCATGCAGTTGATCGGAATAAAAATGAGCCGCGGCCTCATTGATTTTATAGAGCTGTTCGCTGAGGTTCTGGGTTTTGCG
This sequence comes from Candidatus Omnitrophota bacterium, assembly GCA_003510525.1. Lineage (GTDB taxonomy): Bacteria > Omnitrophota > Gorgyraeia > Gygaellales > UBA12090 > UBA12090. The sequence goes on along the minus strand of DOMD01000008.1, from coordinate 6,393 downwards.
CTCAGCCGCGGAAGCCTCATGAATAATTACGCCTGTCCTCTTGGCCAGGGCCTCAATGGCCTCGGGAAATTCCAGGCGCTCATGCTGCATCAGGAAGCCGAAGGCGTTGCCTCCGGCGGAGCATCCAAAACAATGAAAAATTTGCTTATCCGGATTGACTATGAAGGACGGGGTTTTCTCGTGATGAAAAGGGCAAAGCGCCTTATAGCTGCGGCCGACCCTCTTTAAGGGGATATAGCCGGAGATAAGCTCTACTATATCCACCCGGCTTAATATTTCTTCCAGGGTGCTTTCCGGGATTAATCCCATTATCTTTTTATCCT
>DOMD01000008.1:0-5925 GCA_003510525.1 Candidatus Omnitrophota bacterium | reverse complement strand
ATTCTCGGGCCGGCTTTATTAAAGGCCGCCTCTTTATATTCGGGAATTTTGTGTAAGAAATTAAGGATATCTTTTAAAGCCTTAGGTGCGCCTTTGTTAATATTTTCCTGGAGGTATTTCGCCACAAAATTATCCGCCGGGGTATGACAGGACATAAATGGCATATTCAAGAGCCTGGCCGCGTCCACCGGCCGGGAGTGGTTTGCCGGTAAAATTTTTCTGGCAACCTCCTGCACGCGCTCTTTTAGAGAATCGCTTACCGCCTCTTTATGTAAACCCAGCTTGTTTAAAATATATCCTTGCACCCGCATCACTTCGCTTAGGCCGGCATAGGCTATGCCTTCGGGATGATGTGAGAGCGCCAGATCTAAGCCTTCCCGCTCTCTGATTCTATCGGCCAGGAGTATTTCCGCGGTCTCTATGTCTATCCCGACCAGGATTTTCTTTATTTCGCTGTCCGGGTTTCCGCAGAGCAGACGGGTATCGGAAAAAGGATTTGTAAGGGCTTCTTTATCAAAGGTTATTCTTTCAATACCTTTTAATTTACGATATTCTTTTTTTATATTTTTAAAATACTCCGAAATATCCTTTCCTCTGGGGTCCTGTTGAATGCCGTATTTAACCGCCAGTTCGTAAATCTTAGATAATTTCAAGGGTTACTCCTCGAATATTTCGTTGATGTTCTTGTTGATGGTTTCGGTGACGGCAAACCGGGAAATTAATCCGTTAAAAATACCCTCATAGACCTGGACATCTATCAAGCTAAGCTGGCTTCCCAGATACGATTTCCTCGCGCTGGCCTTTAAATAGGTAATGGTGGACAGATGAAAAAGAATAATCAGCATGCTGGTAAGAAGTATGCCCCTTAAAAACCCCAAGGCGAATCCTCCCCATTTATCCAGTCCGCTTACCGCCTCCATCTTGATTAGGCGGCAGAAAATGCTTCTGATGGCGGTTATGGCCAGATATCCCGCCAGGCCCAGACCCAGGAAACAGATGAAATCCGTAAAAACTACCCCTAATCCGGGCCATAATCCCAGCAGGCGATCGCTGGCCATGGAGAAGTAATGCAGGGACGCGTATATTGCCGCCAGCAGGCCCAGAAGTTTAAACACCTCAATAATAAAGCCCTTTCGGGAGCCTTTATAGACAGTGGTCAGAACTAAGCAGATTATAACAATATCTACCCAGTTGAATTTAGTTAAGGTTTCCTGGATTTGCATATTTTTCTACTGTTACTCTAATAATAAGAAAGCCTTAGAGTGGAGTTTTCCGTAAAAATTTAGTAAAGTATACCACATAACTTGACCACTGTCAAGGCAGGCAGGATTTTGTAATTAAAATTGAAAACAAGACACTTTTTAAGCAATTAAAGATGAAAATGAGACACCTGTTTTTGTGCTATACTTCCTTTAAAAAAGGAGGATTTTGCTAGTATTTTACTTCGACCAAAAATAATCCTTGGGCCGGGGCGGTGGGGCCGGCTTGTTTTCTGTTTTTGGCCAGAAGGATTTTTTTAAGATTACCTTCCGGAAATTTGCCCCTGCCTATCTCAACCAGCGTTCCCACGATATTGCGGACCATATTGTATAAGAAACCGTTTGCTTCTATTTCAATAATTATTGCGGGAGAGCTGAGAGCTGAGAGCTGAGGTAGTGGCGGTTCGCGAACCGCCACTACTACGGATATCTTTTTGATGGTCCGGACAGTGGTTTTGACCGATGAGCCGCTGGCACAGAAGGATTTGAAATCGTGCCGGCCTGAGAGGGTATCGGCCTCTTTTCGCATCAGACTGACATTGAGTCGGTAAGGAATGTGCCAGACGTATTTATTTAAGAAGGCGGATTTTGTTTCGCTATTCAGAATAAAGTAGCGGTAGGTCTTGGATTTTGCCGAATAACGGGAATGGAAATCCTTATCCGCCTCTTCCGCTTCTTTTATGGAAATGTCTTTAGGCAGGAGACTATTTAACGCTTTCTGGATTTTTGAAACCGGCAGTGGGGAGCTAGTTCTAAAATTAGCGGTTTGAGCTAAAGCGTGAACCCCGGAATCAGTCCTTCCCGAACCAGTGACCTTGACCTTTTCTTGGAGGATTTTCTCCAAGACTTTCTCTATCGTCTCTTGTATTGTTTTAGTCTGTGGACTGTGGACTATGGACTGTGGACTCTTCTGAATCTGCCACCCGGCGTAATTTGTCCCATCGTACTCAATAATGAGTTTGATGTTGCGCATAGGGTGGAGTTTTAGGATGAGGCTATTTTTGGTATTTTATCAGCTCTTCGGCAATCTGGACGGCGTTGGTGGCGGCGCCTTTACGCAGGTTATCGGCAACTACCCACAGCCATAAGCCGGTTTTTATAAAGGGGTCTTTACGAATCCTGCCTACAAAGGTCTGGTCTTTTCCTTCCGCGTCCTTAGGCATAGGGTAGAGGCTGGCCTGGGGATCGTCCATTAAGATAACCCCCGGGGCCCGGGAAAGTAGAGCTTTTATTTTTTGCGGTTCGATGGTTTTGGCGGTTTCGATATAAATTGATTCCGAATGTCCGGTGCGCACCGGNNTTCCACTCTTCATTGGTGTAATCGCACTCGGTAAAACTGCCGATATGAGGAAAGACATTGTAGGCCAACTGTTGGGGCATAGCTTTATTTTCCACATCGGCTTGCACATTCTCGCATCCACCGGATGCGATTTTAGAGGTTTCTTCTTTCAACTGTTCAACCGCTCCCCTTCCGGCTCCGGATGAAGCCTGCAAGGTGGTTACGATTATTCTTTTGATTCCCGCTTTCTTATAAATCGGCCAAAGAGCAACCACCATTTGAATGGTAGAGCAGTTGGGATTGGCGATGATTCCTTTATGTTTTTTAACATCCTTGGCATTTACCTCTGGAACCACCAAAGGCACTTTGGGGTCCATGCGAAAGTCCGCGCCGTTATCAATAACTACCGCGCCTCTCTTTACCGCTTCCGGGGCAAAGGTAACCGCCGCGCCTTTTTCCCCTTCGGTGCCGGCAAATAAGGCAATATCAATCCCTGCAAAGCCTTCGGGAGTAATTGGGGTTACCGCGTAGGTTTGTCCGTCAACCTGAATATCCCGGGCGGAACGGGCAAAGACCCGTAGTTGGTCAACCGGAAAATCGCGCTGGCGCAGCACCCGGAGCATTTCCTCGCCGACAGCTCCTACTCCCACAACCGCCACATTAAATTTAGCCTTCTTTTTCATCTGAAAATCCCTTACAGGTGCGATAAATCGCACCGCTACGCGACACGGACGATCTAAGCTCTATTTTCATACTCATTGGTGCCCCGCATCAGGAGAGGTATGAAGGTTTCATCTTAAAGACTCTTGACTATCAAATCCCCGATTTCCGAAGTGGAGCAGCCCATTTTTCCGGCAGCCAAGGATTTTAATTTTGTGTTGACTAATTTTATTACCGCGTCCTCAATGGCTTTGGCCGCTTTTACCTCGCCCAGGGCTTCTAACATCATTCCCGCGGCGCAGATGGCCGCTAAAGGATTAATTACATTCTGGCCGGTGTATTTAGGCGCGCTTCCTCCGATGGGCTCAAACATGGATACGCCTTGAGGGTTGATATTGCCTCCGGCGGCGATACCCATCCCGCCTTGAATCATTGCCCCTAAATCGGTGATAATGTCTCCAAACATATTGTCGGTAACGATAACATCAAACCATTCCGGATTCTTGACAAACCACATGGTAGTGGCATCCACATGGGCGTAGTCAGTGGTGATATCGGGATACTCTTTGGCGACTTCATAAAAAGTCCGCTCCCATAAATCCCAGGCGTAAGTTAAGACATTGGTTTTTCCGCAGAGAGTAAGTTTTTTCCTTTTATCGCGCTTGCGGGTATATTCAAAGGCATAACGGATACAGCGCTCTACTCCTTTACGGGTATTATAGGAAATTTGTATGGCTGTTTCATCTTTAGTGCCTTTATCCTTAAACTCGCCCATTCCTTTATACAGGCCCTCGGAGTTCTCTCTCACTACTACAAAGTCAATATCTTCCGGTTTTTTATCCTTCAAAGGGCAATAAAGGGAATTGTAGAGTTTTACCGGGCGTAAGTTGATATACTGGTCTAAAGAAAAGCGCAGTTTCAGCAGGACACCGGTCTCTAAAATCCCCGGCTTGACTTCAGGATGGCCAATGGCTCCTAAGAAAATAGCCGAGTATTTTCTTAGCTCCTCAATGTCTTTATCTTCTAAGGTTTTACCGGTTTTTAAATAACGTTCTCCGCCAAAATCAAAGATTTTGGTTTCATATTTAAAGTTAAATTTATTCCCTGCCGCCTCCAAAACCTTTAAACCCTCTCTGATTACCTCCGGCCCGGTCCCATCACCGGGAATTACCGCGATTTTGTACATCTTCACTGTTTCTCCTTTGCAACCACTGAAACGCTGAATTAATATAAATTCTCTCCGCTGAAGCGCGGAAATTCAATAAGTCTTCTTCTGCGCCTCTGCGGAACATTTACTTCTAATAGTCATTCTACGTCTCTGCGGTTCCGCAATCCAGCTCATCAGCCCCCCGGCCTCTACTATTCTTTGCATAAACTCCGGAAAGCCTTCGGACTTATAAGCTTTACTCTGGGTAGTATTCTTAATCTCACCTTTTACTAAATCTATCTCCAATTCGTCTGTAGTATTTATTTCATCTGTCTGGGTTATTTCAATAATCGGAAGCCCGATATTTATGGCGTTACGATAAAATATTCGCGCGAAAGATTTGGCAATGACGCAGGAAATCCCCGCGCCTTTAATGGCTATCGGGGCATGTTCGCGGCTGGAGCCGCAGCCGAAATTCTTCCCACCCACGATAACATCGCCCTTATTTACCTGCTTAATAAAATCCGGGGAGATAGTTTCCATGCATTTCTTGCCCAGTTCAACCGGATCGGTGGTTACCAGGTATTTGGCGGCGATAATGTCGTCGGTATTGATATCGTCTCCAAACTTAAGAGCTTTTCCTTTTAAAATCATATTACTTCCTCTGGATGAGCAATCCTGCCTTTGATGGCCGAGGCCGCGGCTACCGCCGGATTGGACAGATAAACAAAACTTTTAGGTGAACCCATCCTGCCGATAAAATTACGGTTGGTGGTGGCAATAGCGGTTTCTCCGTCAGCCAATATCCCGCAGTGTCCGCCCAGGCACGGCCCGCAGGTAGGAGTTGAAATAATACAGCCGGCTTTATCAAATATTTCAATTAAACCTTCTTTGATTGCCTGTTTGTAGATGTTTTGGGTGGCGGGTATGATTATTGTCCGCACAGTAGATTTCACTTTCCTGTTTTTAAAGATTTTAGCGGCCAGGCGTAAATCCGAAATTCTGCCGTTAGTGCAGGAGCCGATTACCGCCTGATTAACGGATATCTTCTTTAATTGGCTTACCGGTTTCACATTGCTGGGCAGATGCGGACAGGCCACCTGCGGCTCTAATTTTGATATGTCATATTCATATATTTTCTCGTATCTCGCGTCTTTATCAGATTTTAAATTTTTAAATTTCAATTTGTAATTTTGATTTTTGATTTTTGATTTTTGATTTTGCTTTAAATATTCAAATGTAAACTCGTCCGGCTCGATGATGCCGGATTTCCCTCCGGCCTCAATTGCCATATTGCACATAGAGAATCTCGCGTCTAGGTCTAAATTTTCAATTACCGGTCCGCAAAACTCCATCGCCTTATATAAGGCTCCGTCAACTCCGATATCTCCTATGGTATGAAGAATCAGGTCTTTGCCGCTTACCCACTTTTTTAGTTTTCCGGTGTAGATAAATTTTATGGTCTGAGGAACCCTTAACCAGACGTATCCGCTGATCCAGCTGGCGGCAATATCGGTTGAACCCATCCCGGTTGAGAATGCCCCTAAGGCGCCGTAAGTGCAGGTATGGGAATCCGCTCC
>DOMD01000164.1 GCA_003510525.1 Candidatus Omnitrophota bacterium | reverse complement strand
ACATCCTGCATGGAATACAATCCCCCAGGTTTGTTGGCAATCCATTTAGCCGCCTTTAAGGACCCCAGGGCAAAGACATCCCGGGAATGAGCCTGGTGCTTTATTTCAATCCGCTCTCCTCCTCCGGCATAGATAACCGTATGGTCTCCAATGATATCCCCGGCGCGAATAGCGTGCACCGGTATATTTCTTCCGGTATCATTGGCAATAACCTGGGCCAGCTTCTTGGCGGTTCCCGAAGGAGCGTCTTTTTTAGCCTTGTGGTGGGCCTCGACCATCTCAATATCATAGCCCGGCCCTAACTTCTTGGCAATTTCGCCTACTATGCCAAAAAGAAGGTTTACGCCTACGGACATATTGGGAGAAAACACTATTGCTATGGATTTGGCGGCCTCCCGGATTTTAGCGGTCTGCTCCTCGCTAAAACCGGTAGTGGCTAACACCAAAGGTTTCTTGTATTGCAAACAGTAGGCCAAATTCTCCATAGATGCCTCGGGAATGGTAAAATCTATTATTGCGTCGGCAAGGAATATTCCGTCGGGGCTAGAGGAAATTTTGACCTTATCTATGTTCTTGCCGATTAAATGGTGGCCTTTCCTTTCCAAAGCCAGGATAACCTCCAACTCCTTGTCATTAAGGGCAAGTTCAATAATCCGCCTGCCCATCCTGCCACCCGCGCCCAAAACCCCCAATTTAATCATTTTCTAATCTCCGCCTGCTACAGCAATCCGTAATCTTTTAACGCCTTTCTTAACTTCTCTTGATTTTCAGCCGACAGCTCGCACATTGGAAGCCGTAAATCCGGCTGGCAAAGCTTGAGCAATCCCATCGCTGTCTTCACCGGAATGGGGTTAGTCTCAATAAACATTGCTTTTATTAACGGCAGTAATTTATAATGTAGCTCTTGGGCCTTCTTTAAATTTCCTTTCTCAAAAGCCTCAATCATATTCGCCACATCCTTGGGCACGATGTTAGCCACAACCGAAATAACCCCTGTCCCGCCAATTGCCAATACCGGTAAAGTCAAGGCGTCGTCTCCGGAAATAAGGGCGAATTCCGCCGGGCAAAGCGCTNNGAGGCGATGTTATAAAGAATAACCGGTATGTCCGCGCACTCAGCTACTGCCTTAAAATGCAGATATAAACCTTTTTGAGTAGGACGGTTATAATAAGGCGAAACGTGCAAGGTGGCATCCGCGCCGGATTTAGCCGCCTGTCTGGTGAGCATTACCGCCTCATCGGTAGAATTTGAGCCGGTTCCGGCAATCACCGGGACCCTCTTCTCTACCGTCTCAATCACTACCTCAATTACCCGCTCATGCTCAGCCCAGGATAAAGTCGCGGATTCACCGGTCGTGCCGCAAGGAACAATGCCTGAAGTTTTATTTTTAATCTGAAACTCAACCAACTCTTTTAATTTCTTCTCATCAACCTTGCCGTTCTTAAAAGGAGTAACCATCGCCACCATTGAGCCCTTAAACATAATATTCCCCCCCATACACAATTCTCACCTTGCCCTCCAGCCAGACATCGCTTATTCTGTCGGCTTCTTTATTGAAACATACCTTTAAAGTCTCCCCGCCTTGAGTAATAACATTAATCTTTTGCCGACAGCTGACAGCGGCTTGGGCTATCGAAGGCCCAACCGCGGCCTTCTGGCCAGCCGACAGCTGACAGCCGAAAACTATCGCCGAGGCCGCTGAACCGGTGCCGCAGGCCAGGGTTTCATCCTCAACCCCGCGCTCATAGGTGCGCACCTTAATGGTGTTGTTATTAACCGTCTCCACGAAATTCACGTTTGTTCCCATCGGGGAGAAATACTTATGATAACGAATCCCTTTGCCGATATTCACCGCGTCTATTTGTTCTATGCCCTGAACAAAAACAATCGCGTGAGGAACTCCGGTATTGATAAAACTAACCCTGAGTTTACGCCCGTTAATTACCAAAGATATCTTCTCCTGATACTCCTTGGGATCGGTTAATCTTATTTTTACATTATCCTTTAATACCTCAGCCTCTATTATTCCGGCTTTGGTCTCTATCCTAAGCCGCGAACCATGTGGACTGCGGACTGTGGACTGCGGACTGTGATATAACGCCGCCGAGCGCGCCCCGTTGCCGCACATATCCGCTTCTGAACCATCGGCATTAAAAATCCGCATCCGGAAATCCGCCCTTTTTGATTTCTCCAGTAAAAGCACGCCGTCCGCGCCCACGCCAAACTTTCGGTCACAAATATTTTTAACTAATAACTGNNTGCGGACTGCGGACTGCGGACTGTTATCAATTACCACAAAATCATTTCCTGAAGCGACAACTTTAGTAAATTTTATTTTTTTCATCCTTCGACTCCTTTCAGTCGCTCAGGATGACCCTGAGCGCAGTCGAATGGGTCATTTTCGCGCCTTCGCGGCCATTTAGCGTTTTTGCGGTATTATTTTAAAAAATCCGGAATAACATCTTTTTTCACTAAATCCAGATAGCTGTCGCGTTTACGCGTGGTATAAAATTTATTCCCTTTAACCATTATTTCGGCTGGCTTCAGACGGCAGTTATAATTGGAAGCCATGGAAAATCCGTAAGAACCGGCGCTCATCACCGCCAGGTAATCGCCTTCATTAAGCTCAGGCATTTGCCTGTCCTTAGCCAGGAAGTCTCCGGATTCGCATATCGGGCCCACTACGTCAAAGCTTTCCGCTTTCCGCTTTCCGCAAAGGTAAAATATCGTGATGCGCGCCATAGAGAGACGGCCGGATTAAATCATTCATCCCGGCATCCACGATTATAAAATTCTTCAGCGGAGTTTTCTTGATATAAAGAATTTTGGCAACCAGTATACCGGAAGGACCCGCTATGAACCGCCCCGGCTCTAAGATAATTTTCAATCCGGTGCTTTTCAATAAAGGAAGTATTTTCCCGGCGAATTCTTCGGCAGTTTGGGGCTTCTCGTTATTATAAATAATGCCTAATCCGCCGCCGATATTAAGGTAGTGAATATCTATCGCTTCTTCTTTTAGCCTTTTGATAAATTTTATCATCTTCTTGATGGCCAAAATATAAGGAGCGCCGTCAATTATCTGAGAGCCGATATGCATATGCAGGCCGCTAAACTTTAAATGAAC
>DOMD01000177.1 GCA_003510525.1 Candidatus Omnitrophota bacterium | reverse complement strand
AGAGGCAGATTTTACTTGACATTGTGGATATATTGTGATAAAAAAAGCATAACAACACAATAGGTAGTTAAAATAAATAACCGCCAATCAGAGGAAAATGAAGTTTTAAAATCGGGTATACGCTCCAAGAGACACAAAGAAATTAAGTGTCTCTTTTTTGTTGTGTGTTTAATTTTAGAAAGATATGGGAAAGACGATAGGCCTGGCCTACGATTTAAAGACCGAGTATATTTTTAAGGATAGCGATCCACCGGACGCCAATGCCGAGTTTGACCATCCGCTGACTATTGATTTGATTTCTAAGGCAATTGAATCTTTAGGGCATAAAATAGTAAGAATCGGCAATGTGGAAAACCTGTTGAAAAAGATGGGTAGCCTGAAGGTGGATATTGTGTTTAATATATCCGAGGGGCTTTTTGGAAGAAACCGGGAGTCCCAGGTGCCGATCATCTTAGAGATGATGAATATACCTTTTGTCGGCTCCGACGGCCTGACCCTGGGTTTAAGCTTGGATAAGGTAATGGCCAAGAAAGTCCTTATTTCCGACGGAATTCCCACCCCTAAATTTTTTGAGACCGATGATCCGGAAGACAATCTGCTTAAACTTAAAAATGTCAAATTTCCCCTGATTGTCAAGCCGCGCTATGAAGGCTCATCCAAAGGCCTAAGCGAAAAATCCCGGGTAGAAAATTTGGAACAGTTAAAAGAACAGGTTGAGTATATCGTCAAGACCTACAAACAGTCAGCACTGGTTGAGGAATTTATTTCGGGAAGCGAATATACCGTGGCTATTATCGGAAATAACCAGCCGGAGGTGTTTCCTCCGGTGCAGATAAAGATAGACGGAAAATTAAAGCTGGGGGATAAGTTTTATACCTTTGCCCGGATACACTCCGGCCGCTTGGAATATGTCTGCCAGGATAAACTCGAAAAATCATTAAAGAATAAACTTATGTCTTTGGCTTTAAAGACCTACAAGTCCATAGATTGCCGGGATTTTGGCCGGGTGGATTTCCGGGTGGATGAGGATAATAATCCCTATGTCTTAGAAATAAATCCTTTGCCCAGCTTATCCGGAGAAGATGTTTTTATGTGTCTGGCTGATTATTTAAAGGTTTCTTATTCTACGATGATTAGCCGCATGTTGGACGCGGCATTTTTAAGATACGGATTAAACTAAAACAGATGAAGATAGCGCTGTGTTGCAGCGTCAAAAAGAAAGATTCCGATAAACCTCCCGACCATTTCTCCGAGTTTGACTCCGAGGAGACGGTGCTGAGCATTGCTTCAGCCATCAAAAGCCTGGGCTATGAAGTAGTTATTGTTGAGGCCAACGAAAGCCGGAATTTAATCAACTTCTTCCAGAATAACCCGGTTGACTTAGTCTTCAATATCGCCGAAGGTTCCGGTTCACGTTTTAGGGAGTCTGAGGTTCCCGCCCTGTTAGATTATCTTAATATACCCTATACCGGCTCCAATTTTCTATCTCTGGCTCTGGCTTTGAATAAAGCGATGGCCAAGAAGATATTTAAATGTGAAGGCATCCCTACCCCTAAATTCCAGATATTTGATAATTCGCCAAATCCAAAGCTGGACCCGGACTTAAGATTTCCCTTAATAGTTAAGCCGAATTATGAAGGTTCAGGTAAAGGTATCAGTGTTTCCAGTGTGGTGCGCGATGAAGGCGAGCTTTATCGGCAGATAGGCGATGTCTTATCCGGCTATCGGCAGGAGGCGTTGGTCGAGGAGTTTATCGAAGGCAAGGAACTCACGGTTGGCATCTTAGAGAATGGCAAAACCCAGGTGCTTCCGATATTAGAGATTGATTTTTCAACCTGTAAAAAAAGCGGGGAGTATTTTTATTCCTGGAAGGTAAAAGAATTTCAAGGCAACGAAGAGCTGGGGCTGGCCCCGGTCTTCTACTGTCCGGCCCGGCTCCCGGACGCGGTCGCGGATAAGGTAAAAGAAACAGCCTTAAAGGCCCATCGGGCGCTGGGCTGTTTTGATATCTCCCGGGTGGATATTCGCCTAAGCCAGGACAATATTCCTTATGTATTAGAAGTTAATCCTTTGCCCGGGCTTGACCCCAAGGAATCAAATTTTCCCAAAATCAGCCGGGCTCAGGGAATAGAATATAAGGATTTGGTTAAATCTATAATAGACAACGCGGCGCGCAGATACGGTATGCATCCGTATACTAAAGCGGAATACGCTCAACTAAGAACAGGAGGCCCAAACTGAACAACACAATTTTAATTGAGAGGTTAAGAAGTCAGTTGGCTCTGCCGTTTTTACCGGCCAACCAATTATCCCGCCGGACCGGAATTGATTATCATGATATTGAATTATTCAAGGATGTGAATCCTTTGGATTGGGAGGATTGGCATTGGCAGATGAAAAACCGGATTCGCTCTAAAGAGGCCCTGGCCAAGGTTATCAACCTGACCAAGGAGGAGGAGATGGGTATCCGTAAGGCCAGCGGAAAATTAGGCCTGGCGATTACCCCGCATTTGGCCACCCTGATGGATCCCAATGACCCGAATTGCCCGGTGCGCCGGCAATTTGTGGCCTTGGCCGCTGAATTTCAGAACAGCCCGCATGAGATGTCGGATCCTTGCGCCGAGGACCGGGATTCTCCCGTGCCCGGCCTGGTGCACCGCTATCCGGACCGGGTTTTATTTTTAGCCACTGAGTCCTGCGCCGCTTACTGCCGCCACTGCACCCGCCGCCGCCTGGTCGGAGACCACTCAGCCGCCGCCGCGCCTTCCAAGTTTGAACAGGCCTTTGAGTATATCCGGGCCAACCGGAAGATTCGCGATGTGCTTATTTCCGGCGGTGACCCCTTTATGCTTGAGGATGACAATCTGGAGGAAATCTTAAAGAACCTGCGCTCTATTTCGCATGTGGAATTCCTGCGTATCGGAACCCGTATCCCGGTAAGCCTTCCCCAGAGGATAAATGAGAAGTTTATCAAGATGCTTAAGAAATATTCGCCTATCTGGCTGAGTATCCATTTTAACCATCCCAAAGAGATAAATAAACGCACCAAGCTGGCCTGCGATATGCTTTCCGATAACGGGTTTCCTTTAGGCAGTCAGACTGTGCTTTTAAAGGGTATAAACGATAAGCCTTATGTGATGCGCCGGCTGATGCACGAGTTGCTGGAGATAAGGGTGAGGCCATATTATATCTACCAGTGCGATCCCGTGAAGGGCACGGCGCATTTTCGTACCCCCGTAGCCGCGGGAATAAACATTATCGAAAAGATGCGGGGGCATACCTCCGGATACGCCGTTCCTACTTATGTGATTGACGGGCCCGGCGGAGGGGGAAAGATTCCGGTGTCACCGAATTATATGCTTTCCCAAGCCAAAGGCAAGTATGTCCTGCGTAATTACCGGGGAAAGATTTATACTTACATAGAGTAAGATTTCTGGTAGAATAGGTGGACCCCGTTAGAAACTATAGAAAAATCGACAAGCAATAAGATGTTTCTATCGGGGTCCACCTTAGGGCCACTTTGCCTTTGGGCAGGGTGGCCCTTTTTAACTAAATAGCTATGGAACAAAACGAATCCCTGCCTGCTCAGCAGGCAGGAAAAAAAACAATCCGGATATTCGCCTGGGGCTCATTTCTTAATGATTTAGGCTCGGATATTATTTATCCTGTCTGGCCATTATTTGTTACCTCGGTGTTGGGGGCGAATATGGCGGTGCTGGGCCTTATTGACGGATTAGGCGAGGCCATTGTTTCAATCTCCCAGGCGGCTTCAGGATATGTCTCGGACCGGATAAAAAAGAGGAAGGTTTTTGTCTGGGTTGGTTATTTGTGCGGGGGGGTATCCAGAATAGGGTATAGCTTCTCGGTAGTCTGGCAGCAGCTGGCGGTGTTTAAGGTTTTAGACCGGGCCGGAAAAATCCGCGGCGCCCCCCGGGACGCCATTATCGCCGATATCTCCACCGCCGAAAACCGGGGAAGTAATTTCGGCTTGTTAAGGGCTATGGATAATCTGGGGGCGGTCTGCGGCATAGTTATCAGTATTCTATTTCTTGATCTGCTGGGGTATAGGAATTTATTTTTACTGGCGGCAATTCCTTCGTTAGTCAGTTCATTTTTGATTTTTTCCCGGATTAAGGAAAGAAAGGCTGAAAATATTCAGGTTTACAAAGGGATTTCCTTTAAACATTTAGACAATAATTTTAAGTTATTCCTTATTTTAAGTTCGGTTTTTGCCCTGGGCGCGTTTAGTTATTCCTTTTTACTGGTGTATGCCCGGGAGTGCGGATTTAAGGTTGGTTTTGTCCCGGTGTTATATTTGCTCTTTACTTTGACCGCGGCGGCTTTTTCATTGCCTTTTGGCAAGCTTTCAGATAGAATAGGCAGAAAGCCGGTTTTGTTTCTGGCCTATTCTTTTTGGGCCCTGGCGGCGTTAGGTTTTATTTTATCCCGCGGTTATACTAGTGTTATTGTTGGTTTTGTGTTATACGGCCTGCATAAAGCCGCTCTGGATCCGGTCCAGAAGACCTTGGTGTCCGAACTTGCTCCCCCTGAACATAAGGCCAGCATCTTAGGCGGCTTTCAGATGGCTGTCGGGCTGTGCGCCTTACCGGCATCGCTTATTGCCGGCCTGCTGTGGGATAAAGTTGGCCTGGCCGCGCCCTTTTATCTTTCTTTTGTTTTAACCGTAGTGTCAATGTGTATTTTACTATTTATTAAGGAGACCAAATGAAAATTGCCGTATTAGGCTTAGAGGATTTTCCTTTAGGCAAAAAACCTATTGTTGACCAAAGACTTACAAGCCTGGAGCCGTTGATTAAGCCCTCCAAAACTACTTACCTGTCAATAGATTTTCTGGATGCCGGAAGTTTTAAGGATGCCGACGCGATAATCTGCGAGAAAGGTTCCAAGTTGGATTTGGTTATTAATGACTTGGAGATTGTGGAAAGCCGCCTGGAGCGTCTTCGGGAAGGCGAGGATAACAAGCTTTTACTGCGGGCAAAAGAGATTTTAGAAAAAAATAACTGCCTTTATGAAGAAAGTTTCAGCGATGAAGAAAGGAAAAATCTGCTTAATTCTAATCTGGCCAGCCTTAAGCCGATACATTTCGCGGATAAAAGCCAGGGAAAGAGTTACCCGGATATAATGTTTGAGAGTTACTATTCTTTTGGGATGATTTGTTTTATTACCGGCGCCAAAGACAAGGAGCTTAAGGCCTGGCCGATTAAAAAAGGAGCTACCGCTTATGACGCGGCCGGGGCCATACATTCGGCTATTCAGCAGAAATTTATCAAGGCTGAGATTATCAGCTATGACGATGTGGTTAAGGCCGAAGGCTTAACCCAGGCTAAGCAGTATATGCATTTGGAAGGCCGGGAATATGTGATGCAGGACGGGGATTTATTGAATGTGCGGACGTAACCGCAAAAACGCAAAATAGAAAATTACACCGCAAAGGCGCAAAAATATAGGAGAGTAAGATGGTGAAGATTAAACGCGCCCT
>DOMD01000184.1 GCA_003510525.1 Candidatus Omnitrophota bacterium | reverse complement strand
GCCTTATTTATTTCCTGCAATAATTTATTTAAGTCATACGGCTTGGTGATATAACCCACCACTCCCAGACGATAGGCCTTTTTGATGTCCGCCTCTTTATCTAAGGCCGAAACCACGATAATCGGAATGCCCCGGGTTTCTTTATCACTGTTTAACATCTCACAGATCTCCAGCCCCCCCAGGCGCGGCATCAATAGGTCTAAAAGTATCACATCCGGATTAAAAGACTTGGCTTTAGAAAACGCCTCCCCGGCCTCCTGCACCGCGAGCGCCTCATAAGAATGCAATTCCAGGAGCCTGCGCAAGCTCTCCAAAACCACCTTGTCATCATCAATTATCAGTATCNNAAAAATTTAAAAACACCGCAAAACCGCGAAAAAAAGCGCGAAGACGCGAAGACGCGAAAATAAAAAAATGCTACAAATTATGAACAATCCTTTTTATCTCCAGTTTTGACCTTGAGAAATTCAATATTAAGCCTAACTTTTTATCCGCGGCTTTTAAATAAGAAAGCACTTGAGCCATATTAAAATTATTTATTTCATGAATAGCTTTATTTTCAACTATTATCTCATCAGCTACTAAGAAATCCAATCTGTGTTCACCCAAAAATATATCATTATACTTTATTTTTATAGTTTTTTCTCGAACAAAATCAATCTTATTTTTTTGAAATTCATAAACAAGCGCCCTTGAATATACCTTCTCTACAAAACCCGGGCCCAAATCTTTATGAATCTTAATCGCGCAACCAATAATCTTATTTGATAATTCATTTATCCTATCTATCTTTTCTTCATTCTTCATCCAACCTTTTTGTTTTCCTTTTGCGCTTTTGCGTCTTCTTTGCGTTTTTGCGGTCTAATTTGCTACGGCGTTCATTTCAAATACCGGAAGCAGCATCGCCACCACGATAAAACCCACAATCAGGCCCATCACCAAAATCATCAACGGCTCTAAAAGATTAGCCATGGTCTTTAAAGACTCATCCGTATCGCGCTCGTAACTAAAGGCGGTCTCGGCCAGGGCATCGTCAAGCTTTCCGCTCTCTTCTCCGATAATTATGAGATTGCTCATAAAAACCGGGATCAACCTGGATTTTTTAAGGCTCTTGCCGAAAGAGCCGCCCTGCTCTAAATCTTTATGGCTTTGCCTTAAGATATTCTTAATCACCTCATTATCCAATGCCGGAATAGCTATGTCAATAGCCCTTAAAATAGATATGCCGTTTTTAATCAATAATCCCAAGGTGCGGCTGAAACGGCCCAGCTCAGCTTTAAGGATAAATTTTCCTAACAGCGGAAGCCGGAGTATAAATGAACTCAAATACAATCTTCCCGCCTTAGTCCTGGCCTGAGCCCGCAAGACAAAGATAAAAACCGCCAGAAAGATAATTATCAGCGGATACCACTGGCGCAAAAANNCAGCCCACTAACCCCATAAACAAAGGATAGGCCATGGCCATACGCACCCGGGAGATAACCTCTTCCTGCTTAAGGCGGTATTCGGCGATCCTCAAAAGCGCCTCGGGAAGAGCTCCGCTATCCTCTCCGCTGCGAATAATAGCTATATAAATAGGCGCGAAGACATTCGGGTATCTCAAGAAAGCCGAAGAAAAGGTTGAGCCGTCTTTTATTGAATTATGAACATTTTTAAGAATAGCTTTTAACTTATGGTTTTCTGACTGTTCAGAAATAGTCTCTATAGCCCTTAAAATCGGCACCCCGGATTTTAAAAGGCTGGCCAGCTGGCGGCTAAAAACAGTGATATCCTTGGACCTGATCCGGCCCCGGACCACGCCGCCTGAGCTGTCTAAGCGGGTAAACACCCTTCGCTCAAAGGTAGGGGCAGGTTCTGAACCTGCCCCTACAGGCTCAAGCCTCACCGGAAGATAGCCCAAAGCGCCCAGTTTCTCCACCGCGGCCTTCTCCGAAGCGGCCTCAATCCTTCCTTCAGTTGTCTCTAATCCTTTTTTAGCCTTATATTTATAGGTCGGCATGTTTTAAAATTAAAAGTAGGGGCAGGTTCTAAACCTGTCCCTACCCTTCCACATGTTTACTCAAAGCCTGGCGCTGGGCGCTGGTGATGTCTAAGAAACAAACGGCGATGTCATAGCTTTTCTCAGGCTCTTTTTCTTCAGTCCTGATTACCTTGGCCAGGCATTCTATGCTATCCGCGGGGCCTAACTCTATTTTTAATTCTACTATTGAGCCTACAGTCAGCGGTTCATCCGCGATAAAAACCAATCCTCCGGCGGAGATATTTTTACTGGCGCTAAGCTGTTCCGGATTAAATGACTGGCGCAACTGGCCTTCTTTGAGCGAAAGCATCTTATAGCGCAGGTCAACCTTCTCGTCCAAGCGGATAAACACCCTTCTCTCAAAGGCATCAGGTATTGTAGAGGCAGGTTCTGAACCTGTCCCTACAGACATTTCTCCGGTTGATTCTTGAGAAGCGGAAGTCACCTTCATTATCTCCTCAGGGGTGGTTATGCCGCTGAGTACCTTCTGCCAGCCGTCCTGGCGCAAGGTGCGCATACCCTTGGAAACGGCTAATTTTTTTATCTGATGAGAAGGGGTCTTTTTAACTACCAGGCTTCTCACTTCATCGTCTAAGAGCAATATTTCATATATGGCTGTCCGGCCGAAAAAACCGGTAGAATTACAGCTGGCACAACCCTTGCCGCGGTACACCTTAACTTCTGACACTGCCAGCCCGGACTCCCGGGCAATCTCTAACCTTAGCTCATCCGGAGCGCTTTTGTCCTCATACTTACAATTCGAACAAATTACCCGGATAAGCCGCTGGGCAATAAAAGCCTCAACGCTTGACGATAAGAGATATGGCTCAAGGCCGATATCTATCAGACGGGTAATACCGCTGGCGGCGTCGTTAGTATGTAGAGTGGAAAAAACCAGATGCCCGGTAAGAGCCACCCGGATAGCTATCTCCGCGGTTTCTAAATCCCGGACTTCTCCCACCATAATAACATCGGGGTCATGCCTTAAGATACTGCGCAGGCCCCGGGCAAAATCCAGGCCAATCTCCGGAATAACCTGAATCTGGGTAATCCCGGACATCTCGTATTCTATAGGGTCTTCTATAGTGATAATCTTGCGGTCGCGGGTATTTATCCGGCTTAAGCAGGTATACAGGGTAGTGGTTTTTCCGCTTCCGGTGGGGCCGGTTACAAAAATGACTCCGTGGGGCTTCTGAATAAGCATCTCAAAGGTCTGAAGATCTTTTTTGGGCAGGCCCAGCTTTTCCAGGCTAAAAAGCATATTGGCCGGCAGGAGCCGGATAACCAAACTCTCCCCGAAAGGAGTAGGGATGGTGGAAATCCGCAAATCCAGCATATGTTCCTGGATCCTGACCACTGCCCGGCCGTCCTGGGGCAGGCGGCGCTCCACGATATTCAGGTTAGACATAATTTTAATCCGGGAGATTATCGCGCTTAAGAAATTCTTTATCTCCGGGGGAACATTGGCATCATAAAGCAGGCCGTCAATGCGGTATCTTAAATGCACCCCCCCGCGATAAGGCTCGATATGGATATCGGTAGAACGCTTCTTCCAGCCCTCTAAGATTATCTGATTAACTAATTTTATGACTGAAGCGTCTCCGGCCAGCTTCTCGATATCCTCAACCGCCTCAGCGCTTATTTCAAGGCTCGAAGCGCCTGTGCTTCCTTCGGAGCTTATCCCCTCCAAAGTTTCAGCCGCCAGGCCATAATTTCTCTTTAAGGCGTCCGCTATATCTTCGGCGGGCGAGAGCACCATCGCGATATCATAACCTAACTGTGTTCTTATTTCATCCTGAATTTTTAAGTCCAAAGGNNTAACTGACGGCGATGGTCAAAACACGGTTATTCAGCCCCAAAGGGAAAAATTTATAATAAGAGGCGATCTTTAAGGAAATCTTATCAATAATTGCTTTATCCGCGGCCGCGGATTTAAGCTCTTGATAAGAAATACTCAGCTCTTCGGATAATATCTTTAAAATCTGCGCTTCAGAAATTATGTTGTATTTGCGCAAGATCACAGACAGTCCGGACAAAGATTCCTGGGCCTCCCTGACCAGCGGCTCAAGGGCATCTTTATTCAGATGCCCTCTTTTAATTAAGGCTTCATATAATACGGTGTCTATCTTGGTCATATTTTACGGTTCATCCCCACGCGCGCGGGGAACATCCGTAGGGGCAGGTTCTGAACCTGCCCCTACTTGTCTTTTCTAAGTAGTTTTTGGATATTCAGGCTGATATTCTGGCGGTATTTTTGAATAAGCTCCTTCATATCATCCTCGCCGGCTAAAACCCAATTTATCCTTTTTGAACCGGCCTCTTCCTCAACCTTGCTTAAGGCCACCGCGTTCAGAGGATTGGTAATAGCCACGGTTACCGACATATCATCGGCGCGCAAGGGAAAACATTTATGGTCAACAATAAGAGAAGAAGAAAACTTGCGGGATAGTTCCATATCAACCTGCTGGGTCTTTAAATCAATCAGGGGTAGGTCAAACTGCTCGGAAAGGGCTTCCACAAGCTGACGCTGGCCGATTACCCCCTTACTGACCAGAATCGTCCCCAGGAAACCGCTGGTTAATTTCTGGGACAACAGGGCATCGTGAAGCTGGGCCTCAGTAATCATCCCTTTTTTAACTAAAATCTCCCCCAAACGCATTAAGCCTTTTTTCATAACAACCTCCCATAATACACTGTTAAATTAGTTTTTGAACAATCAGACTGTGTCGTAATGTCATCCCTTCACTTTGTT
>DOMD01000181.1:4296-8534 GCA_003510525.1 Candidatus Omnitrophota bacterium | reverse complement strand
TGGGCCCAAGAGGACTCGAACCTCTGACCTTCACAATGTCAATGTGACGCTCTAACCAGCTGAGCTATGAGCCCGAAATCTTAATTCAACTCACCAATAGCGAACACACCTCTAACCAGTCCGCCTACGCCCACTTTGTGGGCTACGGCGGACCCGCCGTAGCACGTGAGTGCGAAGGCGGGCTGAGCTATGAGCCCGCGATAATATTGTTTTTTAAAATGGGCAGGGAGGGAGTCGAACCCTCACGCTCTTGCGAACGGGAGATTTTAAGTCTCCATTGTCTGCCATTCCAACACCTGCCCGGCATATTACCAAAATTGCAAAGTCTTTAGATACTCCGCTCACTGCGCAGCTTGTCGCTGCGCGACGTTCGCTTGAGTATCCACTAAATTTTTCTTATCGAAAAATTTAGTGGAGGCGACGAGCGGATTCGAACCGCTGAATAGAGGTTTTGCAGACCACTGCCTTACCACTTGGCTACGTCGCCAAAATCTACTTCAAAACCTTCTTTGCCTCTTTCACTATCTCTTCAACTGACGCTAAATGCCCGATGCCGATTCTTCCGTCTGCCAGCTTACCTTTTTCCGGCCCGATAAATTTATAACCGATTTTTTTCAGCTTAGCGATGTTTTCCTGAGTAAGCTTATGCCGGAACATATTGAAATTCATTGCCGGGGCAATCAGGACCGGGGCTTGAGCCGCCAAAACGCAAGAGCTTAATAGATCATCACCTAAGCCGCAGGCTAATTTAGCGATAATATTGGCGGTGGCCGGGGCAATCAGAATCAAATCCGCCTTGTCCGCTAAAGAGATATGCTCAATCTCCCAATCTTCAGGATCAGAGAACATCCGGGAATAGACCTTGTTGCGTGAAAGGCCGGCCAAAGTCAAAGGGGTAATAAATTCCCCGGCCTCCTCGGTCATTATCACCGTGACCCCAAAGCCTTCTTCCTTTAAAGACCGGATAATCTCGCAGGCCTTATAAGCGGCAATGCTCGCGGTGACTCCCAGAACTATCTCTTTTTTACTCAATGTATCCGCCTTAACGAGGCTCAAGCTTACCTAAAAAATTTTAAGTGTTTAAGCTCAGGCTTTTTCTTTGGTTTTTTTATATTTGACTTTACCTTCGGCGATCTCATTCATAGCTATGCTGATAGGCTTAGCATCCAAGTCCACATCTATCAATTTAGGCGCCCCTTCGGCAATTTCCAACGCCCTTTTAGTAACCAACATAACTAACTTATAGATGCTGAAATCCGCCCTATCCAATAATTCTTCCCGGAATATCTCACGCATAATTCCTCCATAAATTTAGTAAATACAAGAGTATCAGCTATTAGCTGATAGCTGATACTTGATTTTATTTAACTTTGAGCCTTTCGGCGATAATTATCGAAGAAAGTTTTTCCACCGCCTCAGGCAAAACATCATTGTCTACGATATAATCGTAATTTTTGGCGCAGGATAATTCTTTCTGGGCAATCTTAAGCCGCTTTTTCAGGGCCTCTTTGGTTTCCGTGGAACGTTGACACAGCCTCTGCCTT
The DNA here is from genome assembly GCA_003510525.1 of Candidatus Omnitrophota bacterium. Classification (GTDB taxonomy): domain Bacteria; phylum Omnitrophota; class Gorgyraeia; order Gygaellales; family UBA12090; genus UBA12090. Next base: position 6,990 of record DOMD01000181.1, on the reverse strand, counting down.
AATTTCTCTATATCCGCCACCGAAATAAATATTAAAATCGTTTCTTGAGAAAATGCCCGCTTTATGCTTCGCGCTCCTTTGACATCCACGCACAAAAGCGCGTCCCGGCCCTGATGTATTGTCCTGAGCAGGGCCTCTTTAGGGGTGGCGTAATATTTTCCGAAAACCTCCTCTGACTCGGCAAATTCTTTATTTTTAAGGCGGCTTAAAAATTCATCTTTATCCAGGAATATATAATCCCGGCCGTTTTTCTCTCCTTTTCTGGGCTGGCGGGTTGTCACAGTAACAATTTTAACCAGATTTTCCGAGAATTCCCTTTTTGATTGCACCTTATTCAGCAGGGTGCTTTTGCCTGAACCCGATGGCCCGGAAACCACAAAGATTTTTCCCCGGGAACTACCCCTCCCCGCCTCCCCTTGGTAAGGGGAGGATTTCTTACTCGACATTCTGCACCTGTTCCCGAATCTGGTCAATGGCGCTTTTTATCTTCACTACCGATGAGGAAACCTGGGCGCTCTGGGCCTTGGCGGAAATGGTGTTGGCCTCGCGCTGAATCTCCTGGCCGATAAAATCTAATTCCTTGCCGGCGGCTGATTCCTTTTTTATCACGGCGAGGAAATTTTTGGTATGATAACTTAAACGGCTAAGCTCCTCGTTAATATCGGTACTTTTTAAAAATACGCCGTATTCATCCTCGGATAACACCGCCTTTTTCTTGTGGCTTAGTTCCCGGATAGAAACGCTGATTTTCTCCACTTCACTTTTTATGATGTTGATACAGCGCAAAAGATCCCGGGTAACCGCGTCGCCNNCCCGGATAAATTCCGCGGTCAACTTCGGCTTTTCGGTCCTTAAAACCCCTTCCAGGCTGATAACCTGGCTTAAAGAAATATTATTTTCTAACTTCAAACGTTGATTTAACTGCTTTAAGGTTTTGACATAATTAGCCGCCAACTCATAATCAACCACTACCTTAGGATGCAAATTGCTTACCGATAAAGTGGCGCTGATTCGGCCCCGCTTTATCCGGTCTTTAAGCAGGCCTTTGATGAGATCTTCAGCCAGGCCAAAGCCGTCGGGACAGTAAACCAGGCACTCAATATAGCGGTGATTGAGGCTGCGGATTTCTAAGTTAAGCTGGGCGTCTTTAAAACGGCAGGAAGCCTGGGCAAAGCCGGTCATACCTCTAAGCATATTAATTCACCCAAACCTTTCTAAGGACTTCTTTCTCCGCCACCTCTTGGGCGGGATATAAATCAACGATTATGTCTTGCGGTTGGAACCAAAGCTGGATTTCCCGTTTGGCCTCGGCTTCGTTGCTTGAGGCGTGGATTACATTTTCGTACACCCCCTTAGTGGTAATGCGGCCGTAGGCCCCCCGGATAGAAACCGGATCCGCCTCCTCCGGGTTGGTAGCGCCGGCCAACTTACGCACCTTATTAATGGCATCCTCTCCCCAATAAACCACGGCCATAACCTTTTTGCGATCATGCAGTTCTCCCATCAGGTAAGTGATCAGCTCATCGAAAAAGGGCTGGTTCTTGAGATGAGCGTAATGTTCAACTGCCAACTCCTTAGACACCCGCACAATTTTGGCGGCCACAATCTCTAATTTGGTCTCGGAAAGACGGGTCAGAATATTTCCGGTCAAAGATTTCTTTAAGCCATCCGGTTTAACTAAAACTAATGTAGCTTGATTCGCGCTCATAATTATACCCCTCATATAATATGTCTAATAACATGTTAATGCCGAATTTCTAATGACGAATTCCGAATGAATGACCAACGCCTAATACCAAATAAGAAATTCGACATTTGGTCATTGGACTATTAGACATTCATTCGCCATTCGGATTTAGCCATTAGTCATTTTCATGCTGTTACTTTTTCATTCCTTATCTGATTATAAATCCTCTCTAAATCCTCTTGAGAGTAAAACTCGATATGTAAAGTCCCCCGCTTAAGACCCGAGGCAATCTTTACTTTAGTGCCTAAAATCTGGCGCAGTTCTTCCTCGATTGCCTTAAGATGCGGCAGTTTACGCGTTTCAGAGACAGCTTTGGCTGGACGTGCCTTATGATGTTGAGATACTAAATTCTCCAATTCCCTGACTGATAAACTCTTAGAAACTATCTGCCGACTCAAGGCCAGCTGTTTTTGAACATCTTCAAGCTCTAACAAGACCTTTCCGTGGCCAAAGCTCAATTGGCCTTTCTTAAGCATTTCCTGGATTTCCAGGGGAAGTTTTAACAGGCGCAAGATATTAGCTACTGAGGCCCGGGCTTTGCCCACAGTCTGGGCAATCTTTTCCTGGGTAAAGCCAAATTGCTCCATCAGGTGCTTATAGGCACGAGCTTCTTCTATCGAGCTTAAATTTTGTCTCTGAATATTCTCAATCAAGGCCAGCTCCAAAGATTCCTCATCTTTGGCCTGGCGGACAATTACTGGTATCTCCTTTAGGTTCAATGACTTAGCCGCTCTCCACCTGCGCTCACCGGCAATTAGCTCATAACCCGAAGCAGAATGCCTGACGATAACCGGCTGAATAATACCTTTTTCCTTAATTGAAGCAACCAGCTCTTCTAAGCTCTGGGAATCAAAATTTTCCCTGGGCTGATAAGGATTAGGCTTAATCTGTTCCACCGGGATATACCGAATATGCTCCTTAGGCGCTGAACTATGAAAATGCTCCTC
>DOMD01000181.1:0-4256 GCA_003510525.1 Candidatus Omnitrophota bacterium | reverse complement strand
TAACTACATTATTTTCAATATGTTGTATACTATTTTTTCCTAATATCTCGTTGGCCAGTTCCGCGTATTTTTTAGCTCCGATAGAATCCTTGTCATAAACAAAAATAGATTTGCCAAAACTAGGCGCCTCGGTCAGGCGGATATTACGCGGGATAACCGCCTGGTAAACCTTTTCTTTGAAATGATTCCTGACCTCAGAGATTACCTCTTGGGTAAGGTTAGTCCGATAATCTGCCATAGTCATAACCACGCCTTCAATCTCCAAAGCCGAATTCAGATTTTTACGCACTAAGGTTATGGTATTGAGAAGCTGAGTTAATCCTTCTAAAGCGTAATATTCGCACTGCACCGGAATAAGTATAGAGTGAGCCGCGGCTAAGGCATTTATAGTCAACAAACCTAAAGAAGGCGGACAATCAATCAAAATAAAATCAAACTCAGAAGTAATGTTTTCTAAAGCCTTTTTCAAACGATATTCTCGGCTAAACAGAGATACTAATTCTACCTCAGCTCCGGCTAAAGCTGAATTTGAAGGTAGGATAGAAATCTTATTCTCTAAATTGGACATTAATATCTGTGCTACCGGAATTTCCTCAGTTAAAACATCATAGGTGCTCAGGCTAACTTTATTCTTATCTATACCCAGACCGCTAGTGGCATTTGCCTGAGGATCAATATCCACTAACAACACCTTTTTTCCGGCCAAGGCCAAAGCCGTGCTCAAATTCACTGCCGTAGTGGTCTTACCCGTCCCGCCCTTTTGATTACAGATTGCGATTATCTTAGCCATTTTACCAACTATTTTTAGCAATTGTTCTACGGCGAACAATTCGATGTTTCAAGAAAACATTCATACTGTGTCATAGTGTCATTGCGAGGAGCCGCAGGCGACGCGGCAATCTAAAAACAGGATTGCTTCACCCCTTCGGGGTTCGCAATGACACGCATTTTGCTATTGTGACACAACCTCATTACTATCTTTAATTATCCTAAACCCTGCTCTTCCTGTCAAGCTTTTTTATTCTTCCGCAGGGTTACTCTCACCTTGGCTGGCCTGGCCCCCTCCATACCAAATAAACCTTTTTCCTCCTCGGAGAGAATCTTCACCTCTACTTCCCTCCTGGCTACTCCTAAAGTAGATAAGGCTTTTTTTATAGCTTCCTGCGGCGTCTTTCCTTCAGTTTCAACTGAAGTTAACTTACCAGACTGGGGGCAGTTGTTTTTAGAATCTTCCATTGAGAGAAAATACTAGTTAAGGTATTGAGAAACCAATATAAGGCCAACCCGCTGGGAAAATGGTAAAAAATAAACCCAAACATAATGGGAAAAACCACTACCATAATCTTCTGTTGTTCTTGGGCCGCGGAAGTTGCCGCGCTGGTCTTCATGGTCAGCTTCTGTTGAAAAAACATTCCGATAGCCATCAAAATAGGCAAAAGATTAATTTCTTTTCCGATAAAAGGTAGTCCTTGAGACAAGATAAAAAGTTTATCCGGCTCAGCTAAATCCTTAATCCAAAGAAACTGCGCTCCTTTTAAGACAATTGAGCGCGATAAAGCCTGGTATAAACCAAAGAAAATGGGAATCTGCAACACCATCGGCAAACACCCTCCCAGAGGATTAGCTTTGTGTTTACGGTAAAGCTCCATAATCTCTTTATTTAATCTTTGAGGATTATCCTTATGATTCTTACGCAAAGCCTCAATTTGCGGCTGAAGATCCTGCATTTGCTTCATAGCCTTCATCTGCTTCATAGTTAAAGGGTATAAAACAATAAAAATAAAGAGGCTTAAAAGGATAAGAGCTACTCCCCAATTACGAAATATTTTATGGAAAAAGTTTAATATCCCCAAAAGACTGGTAGAGATAAAATCAAAACTGCCGTAATTAACTACTTCCTCTAACCCTAACTTACTCTGCTGTAACAAGTTAATATCTTGCGGCCCGCAATATACTATGAATTTATAGCTTATTTGACTATTCGCCGGCACTGTAATATTCTCTAAATCAAGTCCTACATCTGACAAACCATTTTGTTTTTCAATATAAGGAGCGGTTTTGGGTAAATTTTCCGGATGGATTATTATTGTTGAATATCGGTCGCGAAAGGCCAGACTATCAATCTTTTCGGTTGGCACATATTTATCTTTAATTGAAGTAGGATTCTTTCGTTGTGAACTTTGTCCCAAGAATACAACTTCAAATAAATTCTTCTCTTCTGCCTTAACATTTTGCGAAACTTGATTAAGAATTAATTTATCACTAAATGTCCAATTTGATGAAGTATCATTGCCATAAATTGTATCTAACTCAATGTAATAACTATTGTTACGAAAATTTAATTTCTGAATTAGATAATGTCCATTTTTAGCAATTTTAATTTCTACTTTTTCAGTAGACTTTTCTAAAGTATAAATTTCATTTTCAAATAGTTTAGAATATAATCCACCAGTGATCTCCGAATTCAATTTATAATCCTTTAAATACACTCGATAAATCCTGGCTCCGGGATTAATGAATTCCAACTTCAACTTATCCGTCTCAAATCTATCTAAGGTTATGGTTTCAGTTGTTAGGGGAACGGGCGAGGGGNNGGACCTTAACCCTTTATTATTCAGGGTATCCGGCGTAACTTCTTTATTATCAAGATGATACACCTTAGAAATAAATGTTTGCCAAGAAAAAAGAACTAAGAAAGATAATGCTATTGCCAGAAAAACTCTTTTATTCATTATTTTTATCTCCGGTTACAGGGTCATATCCGCCCAAGGAAAGGGGATTACAACGCAAAATCCTAAAAAACCCCCGGCAACTACCCTTGAACAGGCCAAAATGACTAATTGCCTGAATAAAATAGTGGGAACAAGAGGGATAAAACCGGCAGGAAGGAGCAAGCCTTAAAGAAACGATTCGCTGATAAAGCCTTATAGGCTGGATAATAGAATAAACAAAAAATAGCTTTATCCTGATAAGTCCTTTTCCAAAAAAACGTAAACTTAAAGCTCTCCGCCTTAGGAGCAGGCCCGCGACTTTGCCTCCCGGGGATTCAGTCGGAACCTTCACGCTCCTTAAAAAGTCAACCGTTTTCTTCCTTTTTGCCGTCTACGCTTAATAGTATCTCTGCCGTTAGCGGTCTTCATCTTCCGACGAAAACCATGCACGCGTTTACCTTTTATATTTGTAGGTGTGGTAAGATGTTTTTTCATAGTTTTTCAATTATAGCACAATCTCCAAACTCGTCAAGACCTTTCCTTCATATGCCATTCATATGCTGGGNNTCCTGATTTATATGGTATATTTTAATTAGAGATTAGTAGTGGAAGTATGAGTGGTAAAGTGGGTATATGGCGCTGGAGTCTAGCCGGCGCCATTTTAATAGCGAAAATTATATTCAAATTGCTGAAAAGAGCAAACCATTCCGCAAGGATGGGACGCAAAGCTAATAGGGCCTGATTAGGTTAACCAACTATCTATAATCAGGCAGCCAGTTGCCAGTAGAAAAATTCCCATTCTTCATCCAAATAAACTATTGAAGAATTACTTGCGGATGGAGGAAGGGTTTTTTTATTTGAAAAAAATTAGCGGCATTTAAGTTAAAAAAATATTGACAATATTCTAAGTATATGTTATTAATAAAAATACGGAGGTGGCAAATGAACAAAGAAAAAGGCTTTACAATGATTGAGTTGGTCATGGTTATCGTCATCATCGGTATCTTGGCCGCGATCGCGATACCCAGATTTCTGGATTTAAGAACCAGCGCCAACAGAGCGGCTTGCCAGCAAAGCGGAGGCGCGCTAAGGGCGGCCATATCTAATTTTTATGCTAGCAGTATAATTAACAGCCCCACTGCTGCTACCCATTGGCCTACNNCCGGCGGCTCCCGTCTCGCTTACCTGGGATGATCATTACACTGCCGCGACCGGATTGCTCGACGTAAACACAGCCTGTCCTTAAAAATAACCTTCTTACTTAATAAGAATCAAAACAAAAAAAGGGAGAAAACATTTTCTCCCTTTTTTTTTATAAGAATAATGGCTGATGAATAAAAACCAAAATTCTCTCCCTGCGGTTGTGGTAATTTTGGCGGTTGTGGGTTTGACCTATTTTAACAGCCTGTCTAATCCTTTTATCTTTGACGACAAGCATACTATTGTTGAAAATAATTACATTAAACACCGGGAAACCCTTCTTAACCTTTTCACCGATAAACTAACCAGCCTGCCCATAGCCAAAGGGATGTGGCGGCCGCTTTT
>DOMD01000149.1 GCA_003510525.1 Candidatus Omnitrophota bacterium | reverse complement strand
GCCGTAGCTGGCTGGCCAAAGTTCTTTGCGTAAATACAGCTTAAAGCCGTCCTGGTCATCTTGGCCGCGGGTATCGTTATAATCAAAGGCCTCAATTCCCCATTTCAAGAGTTTCCCGCCCAAATGGCGCTGTTCGAACCCCAAAACATTCTTTACTCTCTCTTCACCAAAATTATAGCCGCTGGAAAGATAAAGGATATTATCCTGAGGCTTTTGCAAAGATGCTTTTATCCCTAAATCACTGCCTATCTGCGGACCAAAGACTAAGCTATAGGCATCGTCTTTAAGAAAAACCGGAATTTCATATATCGAATAATATAAAGGAACCGGCTTCAGTTCTATTTTTCGTTTCCAATTATTATTAACCCGGTCTAAATCCAAAAGCCTTTTTTCCGGATCCAGCTGGACGGATTTTATGGCCTTAAAAGGTTCAATTAAGAATTCTTTTTCTTTTCCCAGGCCATCCCAGGATAATTTTTGCTTTGTTCCATCTTCAAATTCTACTAAAAGTTCAACCGGCATCCGGATTTCAGCCCGGTTTTCCAGAATAACTTTATTATCCTTGACCTCTTTGACGGCGTAATCGCATTTTTTAGCGGTTTTAAACCACTCCTGGAAGAACCAGTCTAAATCCTGTCCGGATTCTTCTTCAGCCAAGGCCTGAATATCCCGCATTGAGATATTCTTGAATTTGTATTCCGCGAAAATCCTCCGCGTAATCTTATTAAATATTTCATCGCCCACCACATAATTGAGCATATCCCAGATTTTAGAGCCTTTGCCGTAGGTAATGGAAAATATAGAGCTAGGCTCCTGAAAGCTGGAAAGCTTATTTAAGGCCGGTGAGTCTAAGCCGTTTTCGGCAGTGAAGCTGTAGCGGTCGGTCTGGGCCCGGTGAAAGGAAAAATTAGGAATAAGCCATTGCAGTACCTTGGGCAAAACCATCACCTGGACGTCAGTNNAGGAATTCATCCCCTCGTCAATCACCATCTCCTGGTATTCATCCGATCCGGCTAAATTATAAAACCACTGGTGGCCGGTTTCATGGGCAACCAGAAAATCAAAATAGCGGATTAAAAATTTCGGCAGGCGGTAGGCCCGGGTATCAATCAGGATAAGATTGGAAGATTGAGTCCCTCCGTAAGCCAGATATACCGGGGCGATATTAAATTCCTTATAAGGGTAGGGGCCTAATTTTTGATCATAAAACTCCATTAAATCCCGAGCCGCTTCCGCCGCTTTTTGAGCGCTCAAATCATCGCCTTCCAAATAATAAGAATTTATCTTTATTCCCCCGGCATCCAGGGATTGGACTTTATAATCCGGGCTTAAGGCCAGGCCGAAATCCCGCAAAGGAAGCTCGGATTCAATAAAAAGGGTTTTGGTGCCGTCCGGGTTTTGTGTTTCCTCTTTTAATATCCCGCTATGGATAACAGTCTCCTCCTTAGCCACGGTAAGCCTAACCGAATACTCGGCGGCCTCGGAGAAATAAGGTTGATGGTAGGGATAAAAAGGATAATTATGCCAACCCTCTTTATCTAATACCGAAAGCATCGGATACCAGCGCAGTAAGCTGGTAATATTTTTATTCCAGCCGAATCTTCCGTAACCATGGGGTATCTCTACCTGATATTCCAACTCCAATACCGCGGAAGAACCGACAACAACCTCTTTTTCCAGCTCAACCTTCAATATGGTCCGGTCTTCGCCTTCAATTTGGTATTTAAGGCTTTGGCCTGACGAAGAAACCGAATTTATTTTCAGGCTCCCCGATTGAAAACCCTCGGGGAAGAGATTCACCTTAAAGTAGGCGGCATAACGGGAAATAAACCTTTTTTCCTTTTCGGTATATTTACGGTTAGGATAAATATGAAAATAAGCTTCCTTTACGGCCTTATCCGAATTATTCACCAAAGTTACTTTTTGCCTGGCCCGGATAATATGGCCGGCAGTATCCACCGTGGCCTCTATCTCGTATCGGGGATTCTGGTAAGCCTCCACGCCAACAGGAACCAACCCCAGGAAAATAACCAGCAAAAATATAGATGCGCCAGGTCTATTTTTTAAGCATTCTCCCCTCCTGCGATTATGCCACCTTAAATTCACTCTGTTCTCCTTTTTTATTTCGCCTAAATTAAATGGATTGCTTGTCGACAAAATTCTGTACAACTTCTTTTATTTTATCGGACATATTTCGCATTTGGGCTTGGTTTTTTTGCAGAAATCCTTGCCTAAGCGCACGATAAGGGCGTGGTATTCGTTGTATAATTGGACGTCTTTTTTCAGGCTGCGGGTGAATAATTCCTGGACTTGATGATACTCCGCGTCCTCGCTTAAAAGTTTCTGGCGGGAGAAGATTCTTTTGGTGTAGGCATCCACCACGAATACCGGGAAGCCTCCGGCGTAAAGCAGGATGGAATCGGCGGTTTCCGGGCCGATGCCTTTTACGCTCAAGATTTCCTTTCTTAAGTCTTCTACAGGACGGCTGAACATTTTCTTTAGGCTTCCGTTGTAATTCTTAAATAAAAAATCCAGGAATTCCTTCAGCCGTTTGGCCTTGATATTAAAATAACCCGAAGGCCGGATAAGTTGAGCCAGGCGCGGCCGGGGCAGGGAATAAAGTTTTTTCGGGCTTAGGACCTTAGCCTGCTTAAGATTATTTATCGCCTTGGCTACATTCTGCCAATTGGTATTCTGGGTCAGAATCGCTCCCACAATCACCTCAAAAGGCGTCTCTCCCGGCCACCAGGACTGAGGCCCGAAATGGCGGTAGAGTTTATCATAGATAACTTCCAGATTATGTTTTGGATTCATCTTCTACTTAGATAACTCTAAAGGATTAAAGCCGTAGTAGGCCAGGATGGCGTAGATCGTGGCGGAAAGCGAGCCGGTGTTTTCTCCTTTAGGGGTAGTCCAGCCGTGTCCGGTATCCACAAAATCGCTTGAGGCATAGGGCAGACAGCCCTGGCCCTGGCCGGTGCGCGAGGGGCTGGAGATAATCATCTTGCTTAATTCCTCCAGATATTCCTCGGCTTTATTTTTATAAATCAATTCCTTTTCAATATCATCTTTGGCGGCAAAATAGCGGCTTAAGAGCTTATAGGAAAGGGCCATCTGGGCAGTCCATTCCGCGGAGATTACCCCGCCCCGGGCAATATGCCGGGCGCGGGCAAAATCAAAACCCTTAACCAAGACACTGCCGTTATCCGGACGCTGGAACTCTACCTCGACACCGCAATTATCCTTGGCAAATCGCATTATCGCCTCCGGGTCCATCCCCAGATCAATCAGCCTTTGAGGGCCTAAACTGGCGATTGACCAGGCATAGGTATCAGTGGCAATAGTGGCATCGCCTTTGCCCCGCTTAATCGGAATATCCAGGCTATCATAGGCATTGGCTTTTAGCCAGAATAAGATGCTTAACCCGGCATCGCGATAAGAATCTTCCTGGGTAATTTTATAAAGCATACTGAAAAAAGCGAATCCATCCAGATTGTGTTCGGTGGAATACCACAGGGTATTCGGGCCGCCGCGCAGGCCTTTTCCTGAATCCTCATCCTGTATCTTCATAATCCATCTGGCAATATTTTTGGCCAGGGGAAGATAACTATTATCCTGGGAAAATTTGGTATACTGTAAAACCGCTATCCCCAGCCAAAGGTTTGGCCCGCTATGCACGGTAAACTCGGAGGCCTCGCCGGTTGAAACATAATAGCCGTTATAGAAACCGCTTTTTTGCTCCGGACGGCTTTTATAAAAATCCAGGATTTTCTTAGCCGGCTCATAGTCCTTAAAATAACTAAAGGCGATCACCGAAAGCGCCTGGTCGTAGGTAAAGGCCTGATCGCTAAGCCCTCCGTCGCCTTCAAAACTGATAATCAATCCGGTGCGCGGGTTTTGATGCAGTTTAACCCATTGATACATCCGCTCAAAGCTGGCTTTCTCAAGGATGGTTTTCTTCTCTTTAATCTCATTCAGTTTAATACTCACCGTTTCTTCTTTCCTGCCTAAATCTCCCATCTTTTCCAAAAGTCCGGCCCTGTCTTTTCCCTGCTCAATAATCCTTAATTTCAATTTCTGGATTTCAAATTCTTTCTCGCTGAGCATCTCGGTGTTATCCTCTTCTATCATCTTGAGTTCCTCTTCTTTTTCCTTCAATTGCTCGTCAAAGGCCTTGATTTTAGATTCAGACTCCCGGAGCCTTGAATCTAACCCGGCCTTATCCTTGCGGATATTTTCCAGCTCACTCTTACTTTCACTGGAATCCTTCAGGACATTTACCATATCCTTAACCAGCTTTTTATTATCCGAAGAAAGGCGGAAATTATTATAAAGGATGATCCCGGCAGATAAAAACAGAATAACAATAATTCCCAGGGCCAGGCGGGGCAAAAGCACCTTGCTATAGGCAAAACGCATTATCTTCTTGCGGTCTTTTTCGGTTATATGGTCGTATCTGAGGCCCACCGCGTAGTGGCCGAACCTATCCTGCTCTTTTTTAAACCAGCTTACCTTGGCGCTGGCGGAAACCGGATGGCCAAAGGCCGGAATGTTGATTCTTAAATTCAGCCGGACTTCCTGAGGGCTGTCTAAAAGAGCCAGTATCTCTTTATCCACGTCGGAAAATTCCAGGCATATCCCGCCATCGCTGACATTACCGGTAAAACCCTGATGCCACACGCTCTCACCGGTTTGAGTTTTTATCAGCTGGTATTTTACCGGAAATACAGAATTTAGGCGCAGGTATCCTCTTTTTTCCCCGGATTTAGTTTTCATCTTTTTCAAATCTCCGGGCGAACTCAATCCGTTTACCTATCGGCGGATGGTCATAAAGCATAAGCTCAATAAATTTAGAAGGATTCAGTTCAGCCAGATTCTTAGCGGCTAATTTTTCCATCATAGAGATAAAAACATCCGCCTGACCGATAGACTTAAGGCTGTAAAGATCGGCCCTGGTCTCCAAAGAACGGATAAACCCGTTTTGTAAGGGCAGGCTAAAAAGTCCAAGAATAAGCATTACTAAGCAAAACAAGGGAAACCCGGAGATATCGGCGATTGAGGCATAGCCGAAATAAGAGAAACTTTTCTTCAGGATAACATCGCTTAAGAAAAACAGGATTCCGGTAATCAGCGCGCTAAAAGAAATTACCTTGATAGTATCCTTATTTTTATAATGGCCGAGTTCGTGGGCGACGATAGCCAATATCTCATCATGGGATAATTCGCTAAGCAGGTTATCGGTCAAAATCACCCGGCGGTTGTTTCCGAAGCCGGCCACCGCGGCGTTTAATTTTTTGGTCTTAGAAGAAAAATCAATCATATACACATCTTTTAGCTTGGTGCCGGAATTTTTAAACATCTCCATAATTTTATTTTTTAATTCAACATTTTTCAAAGGCAGATATTTATAAAAAAGCGGGACAAAAATGTTCGGGGTTATCTTGGCCAGGATTATGGTCAGAAAAAACCAGGCCAGCGCCGCTAAAATCCACCAGATTTGAGCAAACCTTCCTAAAAATAAATAGAGAACCTCAATGGCAACCAGGGCGATAACTAACGAGAGGAGGGATTTCTTCAGATTATCCTTGAAATATCCGGCTAAACTTTGATTAGAAAGCTTAAAGCGGCGCTCTAAGAAATAACCTTCGTAAAGTTCCAAGGGTAAACCCAAAACATACAAAAATACCGAAAGCGCGATTATGTATAAACCGTTTAAAAAGAAAAGATTATGGGTATATTCCTCAATAATCTCTTTAAGCCGGATTGAAAATCCGCTAAAGATAATCACCAAAAGCACCAACAAAGAAAACAGCAGATTGACCACAAATAAGCTGTTTTTTATCCGGTGATAACTTTTTGCTTCAGGGCTTGTCCGCATAAGGGGNNTCATACTTAAGATGCTCAAAATCCTCATAACCTAAATCAATAGCCTTCCTGAGAATAGAAAAGGCCAAATCCAGCTCGCCCAGCAGGGAATAGCTGCAAGCCAGATTATAATGCACCGTGGAATCATCCCGGCGTAAGCGGCTTAAGTGCAGGTCAACTTCTAAGCCTTTCTTATAATCTCCCCGCTGGGTATAGGCGCCCCCCAAAGCGGTTAAGGCCTGAATAAAATCCGGCTTTTTCTTAAGCAATCGCTCAAAAAAATCAATCTCAAAATCCAGATCCTTCTTTTTCTTGTCTTCTCTTTTTCTAGGCATTATTTTTTCTCTAAAATGATATACTCTTTTAATTTACCGGCCAAATTCTCCAAAAATATTTTAAACTCCGGATACTCTTTCTGGCTGACCTGCCTTAATTTTAAGGTTTCTCTTTGAGAGACTTTTAAAACCTGTCCCTTAAACTCATAGTTGACTGAATAATCCAACCAGGGGCTTTGGACATCCACTTTTTCCGGAAGATACTTGAGAATAAAATTCTTCTCTAACTTAATCTCAAAGACAGACTCTTTGCTGTCCGGCTGGCCCAATTCCAAAGGATACCCCCGTATACTTTTAGCCGCTATGGAGGCATCAATCGCGGCCAGAGGCGGGATTATCCTGGCCCGTCCGGAGCGCCAGAGAAAATTCTTTCCCTGGAATTCATAGGTCAGCCGGATGGGGGTATTCAAGTCATCGGCATTTTCATAATTATACTTGATCAGGTCTCCGGAGACCACCATAGACTGAACCCTTTCCTTTAAACCCTGTTCGATCAAATCCGGCTGGGTATATCTAAGCCAATAGCGCTGGGCCTGATCAAACTCTCCCTGGCCCTCAACCTGCCTTTGGGCAAAGACAGACTCGTCTTTGGCAATGTTCATCCGGGTAACATAGGTAATCCGATTCTGCTGGGGGCTTAATAATGGAGTCTCGGCTATTTCATATCTGTCTTCCCGAAAGATTAAAACCCGCCTTTGTTGATCCCCTGCCGGCAGGTCTCCAAAAGAACACACCTCGGCGGTAATATCTAAGAAAATCAATCTGCCGTCTAATTCTACCGCGGCAATGCAGTGGTTAAAGATATCCGCGGGGAAATCTTCCTGCGTGGCCGGATTGCCCCGGGTGCCGATTAATACCGGATAAGCGCTCACTCCGGCAGATTTGAGCATAGTAATAAAAAGTATAGCTTTATCCTTACAGTCGCCGTATTTGTTTTTGAATATCTCCGCGGCATAATGCGGCTGGTATCCGGCCTGGCCGTATTCTATGCCCACATAACGGATATCCTGGGCGCAGTAGTTATAGATAGCCCGGATAATTTCCTCTTTATTTTTTTTACCCTGGATAAGCTGGGCAACCTTTTCACTGATGGCCTTATCCGCGAACATCCGGTCTTTGGCCAATTCCCGCCACCATTTATAAATCTCATCCCAGGATTGATAGGTTGAAACAAGAATTATCGGATTTATTTCAGCCGCCGGAGGCATATTCGGTTCTACTTCTATCTGGGGAATATTCTGAAAATCCCAGGTATAAATTTTCTCATCCCGGGTTTGGGTAATCAGAGGAGATAGATTTAATTTTTCTAAGTTATATTCGGAGTTTAACACCTTGGTTTTTAGATTTTTATTCTTAGGGACGGTTAATTTAAAATTGGCGTCCGCTATTGGCTGGCCTTCCTTCAGGCTATAGGCCAAATTAAATCCTTTTTTGCTCAAGCCCAGGTTTTCCTGATGCCGGACCTTGTATTCCACGATTGAGCCCTCGACAAGGCCCGGCATAGAAATTATCCTGGCTCGAGCATTGGAATAAAGCGGAAAATTCAGATATAATGAAACATCCCGCATGTCTTTTTCCCCCACAGCAATCACCTGGCCGTCCGGAGAAATAGTCCGGGCGTATTCGACCTCTACCTTTTCATAGGTAGAATCGTAACCGATGACTATCTCGGAAAAATCGTTTTTACCCCGTTCGTTTAATATCTTGATAATAAACCGCGACTCCGAAACCACGGTATCATCTTTTAAAAGCCGGATATCCTCATCCGCCAGGATTATTACCGCCCCGGCCAGAGGATATTTCTCCTGGGTGGCATTAAGTATCGCCTCTTTAAGCTCGGGAGCGGTGTTTTGCAGATATTCCCGGGTTGAGCCCTGGATGGATTTAATCAACTCTTGGGCTTTGGGGGCGTAAACTTTATCCTTTATCCGGCTCAAGCTCTCCAGAGTCTGTTCATAGAGATTGTGTTTTTTGCAGGTCAGGCCGTAATAATACAAATACTCGCCGTCCTGAATCTTACCTAATTTTTCAAACAAGCTTAAGGCCTGGGTATAATCCCCGGATTTATACAAGGCAACCGCCAAAAGCATTTTTGATTTTTGACTTTCCGAGTCTTTAAGGACAACTATGGCACTGTCGTAATCTCCGTGGCCAAAATGAAGCCTGGCCAGTTCCAGCCGCAAACCATCGTTTTTCTTATTTTTAGCCAAGAGCCTCTGGTAACTTGCCACCGCCCGGGTATAGGCGGCCTGAGATTTTTCCGCCAGGTATTTGGCATTCTCTAAATCCGCGGAACAGCCAGAGAGAAGAATTAAAATAATAACATACAGTCTAACAAGCCTTTTCATCTTCTTTAGTCCTCATTTTTCTTTTTACCTTTTGGGCAATCTCGTTGAATAAAACCTTAGGGTTTCTCTCTACTATCACCGCGCTGCCCAGAAGAATCAATAACAGCCCGGGCATAATCGGCAGGAATATCCCGACAACGCCTAAGATGATCAAGATAACCCCGAAACTTATCCTAAATATATGTTTTATCATTGCAATAACAAGCGGTAACGTTTCAAAATCAACTCGGTAATTTTACCGGGAAATCCTTTTTTAACCGGCCGGCCCTCAAAAGTTGTCAGAGGTATAATTTCAATCAAGGAATTAGTCAAAAAAGCCTCGTCGGCTCTCTGGATATCCTCAGGCTTAAGCTTAGTCTCAATCACCTTTATCCTTTCCTTGGCCGCCAGGCCTAAAACCGTATCCCGGGTAATGCCGGGAAGACATCCGCAATCTAACGAGGGAGTCAATAAACAATTATCCTTCACTAAAAAGATATTAGCCCGGGAGGCCTCAGCCAGAAAATCCCGGGTATTTAAAAGTATGGCCTCATCAGCAGTTTTCTTTTTTGCCTCCTGATAGGCCAGGAGTAAAGGCAAATAATTCGCGGACTTGATTCCGGAAAGGATTGAAAATTCATTCTGGCGAAAAGTGGAAAGTATGGCCTTAAAGCCTTTACAATAATCCTCTTTGGTTAAAAAATTATGGACTTTGGCAAAAACCGCAGCCTCAGGCCCATCCTTTCCCTGCCAAACCGTTATCCGCAAGTAGGCATCTTTAAGGTTATTTTCCTTTAAGGCCTGCTTAACCGCCTTTTTCAAAACTTCAGGCCCCACGGCTAATTCCAGATTAAGCACAGGCAGGGCCTTAAACAGGCGCTCCAGATGGCTGTCTAGACGAAAAACCCGCTCATTATAAACGCGCATCGTCTCAAAAACCCCCTGGCCGTATAAAAACCCGCTTGAGGTAATATCAACCTTCGCTTCTTCCTCTTCTACAAATTTCCCATTAAGCCAAATTCTCATCTAAATGGTACCGCTGTCCTTATTTTTATTCCCATTTTATAAATCATACATTGTCGATAACGCCCTTTAACTACACTTACATTTAATCTTGAATCTCCCAGTATCCGCCTTTGTCCGGGCCGACACGTTTTAGCAATCCTGCTTTTTTAAGTTTTAAAATAGCGTTATCAACCGTTCTCTGCGACAGTTGAATTTGACCAGCGATTTCATGCGTCTTGATAAAAAGATTGGCTTTAATGGATTGAAAGACTTTCTCCGCGTTCTCTCCATATTTTCTCCGCATTTTCTCCGCATTTTCTCCGAAATCCTTCTCCGCGCTTTTCACCGTATTTGGCTGACTAACCTCTTCCGGCTTAGGATTATAAAATACCGTCACAAAACTGGCGCTGGCTTCTTCATAGGCCGGTTCAGGCAATCCCCATTCCCTACACCACTGAATAATCTTGCTCGTCCCCGACCCCACATCTTCGGCATATCTAATCCAAAAAAATGCTTTCGCGATCAAAGGATTACGCGGGAATGAATCATGCTTACCTTTTAATTTATATAGTGTCAATGGTGGCGGCAAAAGCCCCGGATTCCATATCTCCAATCGGTCGTCAAAAATTCTTACCTGAACCTTGCCCGGACTGGCGTAATCTCTGTGCGCCAGGGCATTCGCTAACGCTTCTCTTATCGCGTCCGGAGGATACAGCCATTTTTCCTGGCGCTGGAGTTTTCCTGACTCTATCCACGCTCTCATCGGAATATGGTCATAAATAAAACTTTCCGCTTTCTCAAGAAGCGTAATCGCGTCCCCGCCGATTGTTTTAAAATCAAGCATGGGCCTCGTTTCGTCTATACCCTTGAATCGAATAGCTTTTAGCTCGGCTTGTAAAAAGAAGTCTTGTGTATCTTTCCCAAATAATAAAATGGCCGCGTTAGTCAGTTTACCGGCCTTCATTAATTTTAGCTTTCTTAAAATATCCGTCGCTGCTGCTCTCGAATCAATGCTCAACCCTCTTTGTTCTTTGGCTTTCTTAACAAAGGTCAAAAGTTTTTCCTTGCTGATATCCGTAATCTTCGCATCCTTACAGATTTGTTCATCAAAATACAGCTTGCCCTTATGCTTTTCTAAAATCAACCGCTCGTATTCATCTTTTCCCATTTGTCTCGTAGATTTGCCCACCCGGATATACGGCCTGCCGTTGGCGAGGACGAGCTTGTCATGAGATTCCTTAACATCAATAACAATGATTTCNNACAAGATTTTCTATAGTATCCTTACCAATTGAAACTCCAACGGCCTCGCCACTCTTAGAAATCCCGACAAAAAGACGACCGCCTTCGGTATTTGAGAAAGCGGCGATACTTTCGACAATTTCATTAATCTGTGAAAGCGACGGCTTCCACTCAATCATCAACGATTCACCAGAGCCAATTAATTTTGATAAGCCTTTCGTCCTCATATCATCCTCAGAATGAATTTAGTGTTGTGTGGACATAACGCAATTGTAGTCATTCGATTAATCTTTTAGCAATTAATGTCTACTGTCCGGGTCTGACCCCATCGTTTTGCCCTGGCCGTATAAAAACCCGCTTGAGGTAATGTCAACCTTCGCTTCGTCCTCTTCTACAAATTTCCCATTAAGCCAAATTTTCATCTTAAAAACCGGCTCCGTTCCAAAAAACTTACCCACTTATCCTAATCCTGATAAACAGACAGGTTTTGCTTTGGACTACAAAATTTTTATTTTTTCAGGGTTCAAGTTTAACAGGAATTCATCGCAAGGGATACAAAGCACATTGCCTTTTTTCAAGCGTTCTTTACCACGATACAATAAAAACGCGCTGCTTTGCGGATACTCAGATTTAAAACTTATTAGGGAGCGAAGATCTTCCGGCCGTATCCTTGAAGTATTTTTAACTTCTATAGCCCAAAACACNNCCCTCTATTTCTTCAGGCCTATCCAAAGGCCCGCAAGGCCTCAGCGAGCGGTACACCCCCGCGTCGAAATAGTAGAACTTAGGATGGGCTACCGTTGCCCTTTTCGCTTTCTTTGAAAAAACAGGTATACGATAAGCCAAAAGAAGATCCTCGAGAATTGTTATATATGCTTCTACTGTTTTCCTTTCAACCTCACAATCTCTGGCAACATTACTCGTATTAAGCAATGAACCGTGAGAAAAGCTGACCGCTTCAAGAAATCTTGAAAAATTGCCGATGTTACGCACCAGCCCTTCCATTTGAACTTCTTCTCTGACATATAACGAAGCGTAAGTCCTTAAGACCGCCTCAGGAGCGGCTGCAGAAAACACAAGCGGCAAAAGCCCTTGCGTGAGCGTGGACGTAAGATTAAATTTCCTGCCAAGTTCTACCGCCATAAAAGGATGCAACGCCTGTTTAATCACTCTTCCCGCGAGCAAGTCCGCTCCTGTTTTCTTCAGTTTTCGCGGGCTTGAGCCGGTAAGGATAAACCTAAGCTTAAGTTTTTTTTCAATAAGGGAATGCACTACGCTTAATAANNGGCCTTGCGCTGTATGAGCGAAACTGGTCAGCTTCCAATAAATCAATCCAGATGGCATCCGGCATAGCTGCCTTGAGCCATGTCGATTTCCCCGTTCCACGGGGCCCGAAAAGAAAAAAACTTTGCTTTGGCGGCGTAAATAATCTTGGTATCATTGTTTCCATAATAAGTCCTTTTTTGGAATCAGCAACTCCATAATCTTACTATTAAATCCAGTGATTGTCAAGCCTTCTTTGGGGTCAGACCTCAACCTCAGAACCTTAGAAGTTAATTTCTATTGTTGAGGTCTGACCCCGTAGTTTTATTTTGAGGTCTGACCCCGTAGTTTTACATGCCAGCGAAGCTGACACGCTGCCTTTTCTTTTATTTATATTTATCCAATAATTTCCGCCAAATTACAATACAACTATTTAGGTTGCCTATTTCTTTCATAGTAGTGCATTGTCTCATAAATA
>DOMD01000059.1 GCA_003510525.1 Candidatus Omnitrophota bacterium | reverse complement strand
TAAATTATAATCCAAATTCGGCGCTTGTCAAGGCTTTTTGTATAAGATATAATAAGGCTATGGATATGCTTTTACACGAATTAACACCAATTTTCGCAATGCGGACCTTTATCGCGATTGAATTAGATAAAGAAATAATAGATGCGCTATTTCAGACACAAGAAGAGCTTAAATCCGTCCAGGCGGATATAAAATGGGTAAGGCCCGAAAATATTCACCTGACCTTAAAATTCCTCGGAGAAGTTGAAGAAACAAAAATCCCGGAAATAATCCAGCGGCTTCAAGAGTGTGGCGGTCAAATAAAACCTTTTACTATCAGGATAAGCGGTTTGGGAGCCTTCCCCGGCCTTAAATCAGCCCGGGTGATTTGGGTGGGAGTTAAAGAAGACACTGATGAACTTACAAAGTTAGCTAAGATAATAGAAGACAGCTTGGTAAAATTAGGATTTCCTAAAGAAGGCATAAAGTTTTCCGCCCATCTTACTTTGGGTAGACTAAGGTCAAATAAAAATAAAGATAAACTCGGACAGAAACTTGAAAAAATTAAAATCCCCGAACTTAGCCAGCGAATAAACTCAATCGCGCTGTTTGAAAGCGTGCTTCATCCAACAGGCGCGGCTTATCAAAAATTAAGCGAGATCATCCTGAGTAAGATCTGAAGGGTGATATTCACAAAAATCCCGGCCAGCAAATCATCCCCCATCACCCCTAATCCGCCCTTAAGCCTCTCCACCTTATATATAGGATACGGCTTAAGCCCATCCATAATCCGAAAGAGAATAAAACCGGCCAGGCTTAATTTAAAGCTGTAGGGTAGGAATAATAAACTTACCCACATTCCGTAGAAATCATCAATGACTATCTGGCGGGCATCCTTCTTGTTGAATATCTCTTCCGCTCTCGCGGATAATCCAAAGCCGATTATAGTTACTAAAATAGTCAGGCCCAGATGCAGAGCTACATTGCCTTTAATAAAAAACACATACGCTAAAAATCCCGCTAAGGAGGCCAATGTCCCGGGAACAAATTTGCTATAACCAATATAGAATACGCTGGTTAGTATTTTAATCAGGAATATTGACATATTTGTTCTGATCGCGTAGGGGCGGGTTCCAAACCCGGCCTACGAAGTAAAAACCTTGCGGTTATCCCATACATACGATATTCCGGAAATAAGGGTAAGCACCGCCGTAACCAGCATCGCGATATAGGCTAAGGCGCGGGTTGTGTTGTCAAAGGAGCCTTGCCAGGCAGACANNGATACGGTCTTATGCTTACCGGATCTGGAGGCGGCAATAACCTTCCCCTTGGACAAGGCAAAGATGCGCAAAGAAGTAATCATTACCTCTCTAAAGATAATCACCATTACCGTCCAGGCCGGAATAAGTTGAAGCTGGATAAAGCTTAAGAAGGCCGCCAGCACCAAAATCTTATCCGCGATCGGATCCATAATCTTGCCAAAATCAGTAATCAGGTTCCTGGCCTTGGCAATCCTTCCGTCAAATAAATCGGTAAGAGCGGCGGCGGTAAAAACCAATAGCGCCAAAATCTTGAAAGTCAGGCCCTGGGAAAATATAAAAAACATAAAGACAAAGGTCAGGATTATCCGTAATATGGTAAGTTGATTGGGTAGATTCATACTGCCTCAGCCGCTAAGTCGTATTCGCGGGTATCTATGATTTTAGCCTTTATAAATGAACCGATTGACAGCGGCTTCCTGGACTTAACAGACACCGCCTGGTCAACCTCCGGGGCGTCTATGCTCAGGCGCCCGATATAATTCCCTTCTGATTCTTTTTCGTCAATTAACACTTCCAGGGTTTTACCCAGGAACTCGCGGTTATTTTCCTCTGAAATTACTCTTTGTTCACGCATTATCAGGTCAAAGCGCTCTTTTTTAATTTTCTCCGGCACCTGGTCAGGATACTCATAAGCCGCGGTCCCTTCTTCCCGGGAATACCGAAAAACCCCCAGCCGCTGAAACCTCTGCTCCTTAACAAAAGAAACCAACTCTTTAAATTCCTTATCCGTCTCGCCCGGAAAACCCACAATTAAAGAAGTGCGGATGGCCGCGGTGGGAATTTTCCCGCGTAAAACCGATAACATACGGAGTATCTTTTTTTTATTATAAGGACGCTTCATCGCCTTGAGGACGCGCCGGTTAATATGTTGTAAAGGCAGATCCACGTATTTACAAATCCTCGGTTCCTCCGCTATCAGGCGGATTAAATCCGGAGTTAAGTTCTCAGGATACAAATACAAAAGCCTGAGCCAACGGACATTATTCAGAACGCCGATTATCTTAGTAAGCAGACTGCTTAAGGTCAATTTTTTATCTATGTCCAGGCCGTACATACCGATATCCTGGCCGATAATATTTATCTCCGCCTTCTTTTCTTCATCCCACCCTTTTACTTCCTCAATTATAGATTCAGTAGCGCGGCTTTTAAGCCTGCCCTTAATTTTAGGAATAACGCAAAAACTGCAGGAATGATTACAGCCTTCGGATATCTTTAGATAACCGGTATGCGCGGCAGTGAGGGGATATTTTTTATAGGAGAGGCCGTTCTCAAATTCCAGCCTTCCCACAAAGGCATCTACCTCAGGCAGGCTGGATAAAAGCTCACCCTTATAGCGCTGGCTAAGACAGCCGGCAACAATAATTTTCTTTAGCCGCCCTTCTTTTTTTAACTCCACCAGGTCAAGAATGGCATCCACGGATTCCTTTTTGGCCTCGTCAATAAAAGAACAGGTATTAACCAGGCCGACATCGGCATCCTGAATATCCACAATCTTATAACCTTTGGCGGTCAGGCGCCCGAGTATGCCCTCCGAATCCACCAAGTTGCGCGGACANNCCCAAACTGATAATTCCTACTTTCGTGGATTTCATGCTTCATTGAGGGAAATTATAATACCTTGAGGCCCTCGCTGTTGATGAGTATATTTTTGATCGGCTGGCCGCGCTTGCCTAAAGAAGAGAATATTTTTTCGCCGATTTCAAGCACGATCGCGCCGGCATCGGCAACTGAAAGCTCAATCTTTTCCTTGGCGGTCCAGCTTTCCGCTTTTCCTTTGCGCAGGACGCCCTGATAAACCATCTGAGCGTCAACTTTCACCTTCAGGAAATTATCCTCCTGGGCCCGGACTACCACAGTTATCGCTTTCGGTTTGGTTTCTTTGATACTGCCTGTGGTGAGCATAGTCGAACCACCCGAGGCTTGGACTTTAACCTTTGAGGCGGCTTGCTGAGGAGACTTCTTAGGAGGGATTAGAGATTTAACCGGTTTATTTCCCTTAATAATTACCTTTTGAGGCGGTTTTTTAGGAGATACCGCGGCCTGGCTCTTAGGCTTAACCCGGGGAAGCTGTATCTTAGGGATATTTTTTTTGATAAAAACAAATCCTTTGTAGGCTACGGCCAAAGAAAGCAAAGAGGCGATAACCAGGAGAACTATGAAAATATTTTTCTTGTTGCTTAAGATAAACGCCGGCCCCGGAGACGGCTCAGCGGATACCTTGGATTCTCCTTTTGTCTTCCTCGCGGTATAAGCACTGGTTTTTGAGGTCTCTTTAGCCTTTCGACTTGGTTCGACCCCGCGGTTCACCACAGGCCGCCCATACTTGCTGGTGGGCGCGGCAGAACCGCTAAGCATGGGCAGGGGATGTTCCTTGAGAAAATCCGCCCAGGCAATCCCTAAGAAGCGGCAGTAGAGCTTTAAAAAACCCTTAAGATAGATCGGTTCAACATTGTCTGTCCTGCCTCCTTCAATAGCCCGAATTACCGACGCTGAAATCTTGGTGCCTTTGCTGACTTGCTCAACAGAATAGCCCTTTTCCTCGCGGATATTCTTTAGGTATTCGCCTGCCTTACGCATAAATTATTCACCCTCTTGTTGTGCCTCAGCGCTTAAAGCCGGACTGAAACCGCGCTCCCTAAGCCAAAGCTGGCGGTCAACTAATATTTTGCGGGGCTTACTTCCCTGGTAAGGGCCGACTATTCCTTCCTCCTCCATAGAATCAATTATCCGGGCGGCCCGGGTATAACCGAGCATCAACTTTCTCTGGAGTATGGAAACCGAGGCCTGATTACTCTCTAATATTATCCGGGCGGCTTCATCAAAAAGCTCATCCTTTTCCCGGTCGGAAATACTTGCCTGCTTAGACTGTTCTTTGAGAATAGTTTCTTCGTAGACCGGCTCGGCCTGGGCCTTGATAAAATTAACCACTTTTTCTATCTCGTCGTCCTTTAATAGCGGCCCCTGAGCCCGGATAAGCCTGGACTCACCCGGACGCATAAAAAGCAGGTCACCCCGGCCCAGAAGTTTATCCGCGCCGTTGGCATCCAGGACCGTGCGAGAGTCCACTTTGGAGGCCACCTTAAAGGAAATCCTGGAGGGAAAGTTCGCCTTAATTACCCCGGTAATAACATCTACCGAAGGCCTCTGGGTAGCCAAAATCAAATGTATACCCACCGCCCGCGAAAGCTGGGCCAGGCGGGTAATAGTGCTCTCAATCTGGTTAGCCGCTACCATCATCAGATCGGCCAACTCATCAATCACCACCACAATATAGGAAAGCTTATCTTCCTGTTTCTGGTTATAGCCTTCAATATTCCTTGAGCCGGCCTTGGCCAGCATCCGGTATCTTTCCTCCATCTCATTGACTATCCAGCCAAGAGCGGTAGAGGCTTTTTTAGCGTCGGTTACCACCGGACAAAGCATATGCGGCAGGCCGTTATAAATTGACATCTCCACCATCTTGGGGTCAACCATCACAAATTTAAGCTCATCCGGAGACAGACGGTATAATAAAGAAACAATCAAAGAATTAACGCAGACGGTTTTTCCTGAGCCGGTGGTCCCGGCTATCAAAAGATGGGGCATCTCTCCCAGGTCGGAAACTACCGGCCTTCCGGTTATATCTTTACCCAGGGCCAGGGTAAGCTTCTTAGGTGAACTCTGAAACGCGGAACTGGCCAAAATCTCCTTCAAGTAAACCGCGCCCACTGAGGCATTAGGAACCTCTATCCCCACCCGGCTTTTTCCGGGAATGGGGGCGACGATCCGGACCGACTGGGCCTTCATTGCCAGGGCAATATCATCCCCCAGGGAAACGATTTTCTGAACCTTCACTCCCGGAGCCGGCTCAAGCTCATAACGGGTAATTGCCGGGCCGCGTTCAATATTGGTAACCCGGGCCGAAACCCCAAAGTCAACCAGAGTATCCTCTAAAATATGGGCATTCGCGGTCAAATCATCCTCCAGATTTTTTTTGGAAGAGACTACCGGGGCATCATCTAATAAATCCAAAGAAGGAAGTTGATAGCCGTTATTAGTTTTCAATTGCACCGGCCTGGGGTGCGGCGCGGTTTTCTCTTTAGGCTGGTTATTAATTTTTACCGTTAATTCCAATGCGGGTTTGGAANNCTGTGGTTTCAGGGAAGCGGCGATTACCGGCCTTTCTTTCTTATTATTAGGGCCTAATCTGATTTTTAGGGCCGGGAGTTTTACCTTTTCTTTTATCCCCTCAACCACCTTGAGGATGAAATGGGAAACCAAAAACTCCATCACCAGGACGCCGGACAAAAGCGCCAGGCTAAGGACAATTACCCAGGCGCCGCCGCCGAAGTAAGAAGATAGAAACCGGGAAAACACAAATCCGGTTATCCCGCCCCGGGCAAAACTAAACGTATCCGTTTGAGAAGTCAAGGCCGCCAGACTGCTTAAAGAAAATACCAAAAGCAGGATTCCGGGAATCCTGAAGGGCTCAAAGAAAACCTTGCCCTTAAACTTGGCCAGGCCCCAACAAAATAGAATCAAAGGCAGGACATAGCTTATCCAGCCGATGGTAAAAAACAGGCCGGTAGACATTCCGGCCCCGAAAACACGGATAATGTTTTTTACGGGAGAATTAACCGGATAGCTAAAAAAAGAGTTATCTTCGGGAGTGTAAGAGATCAACCCCAGGAAAATCAGGAGTCCTACGGCAATAATTATAATGCCCTTGATCTCATTTAAATGGCGGGAATTCATATTTCAAGGCAAAAAGAATTCAGGCTGTGTCATAATCTCTTANNTGACATTATGACACAGTCTGAATGACAGAATTACTTCCAAGAGCTGAACTATTACAAAGAACTACACCGGCGCTTCTTCTGCCTGTTTTTTGCTTAAGTTTATCCGGCCCATATCATCAATGCCGATGATCTTGACCTTTATCTCATCTCCGATTTTAACCACATCTTCNNGGCATAATCCTCTTGACCTTAGCGGAGTAGATTTTACCGACCTCAGGGACTTCGGTTAAACCCTTAATCATGTCAATCGCCTTGCGGGAGGCCTCGGGATCGGTGGATGAAACATACACCGAACCATCATCCTCAATATCAATCGCCGCGCCGCTGGTACTGATAATCTTCTTGATATTTTTGCCTCCGGGCCCGATCAACTCGCCAATCTTCTCGGTTGAGATTTTTAATATGGTGATCCGGGGGGCAAAGGCGGAAAGTTCGCTTCTGGGCGCGGATATCGCCGAGCGCATCTTATCCAAAATTATCATCCTGGCGTCTTTGGCGTTAGTTAAGGTCTGAGAAACTAAATCCAAACCAATGCCGTCAATCTTCAGGTCTAATTGTATAGCGGTAATACCGCTGGTAGTTCCGGCAACCTTGAAATCCATATCTCCAAAATGGTCTTCAACGCCGTTAAGATCAGTCAGGATAATACTACGCTCTCCTTCTTTAACCAACCCCATAGCTACCCCGGCTACCGGTTTCTTGATCGGCACACCGGCATCCATCAGCGCTAAAGTGGCGGCGCAGACCGTGGCCATACTTGAAGAGCCGTTAGACTCCAGTATTTCAGAAACCACTCTCACGGTATAAGGAAACTCTTCCTTAGCCGGCATAACCGAAGACAAGGCCCTCTCGGCCAATGCCCCATGGCCGATTTCTCTGCGGCCCGGGCCGCGCATCGGCTTGGTCTCGCCCACAGAAAAAGGCGGAAAGCTGTAATGCAGCATAAAACTCTTGGAGCTCTCTCCCTCTAAGGCCTCAACCGTCTGTTCATCGGAGCTTGAGCCTAAGGTGGTTATGGCCAGACTCTGGGTTTGTCCCCGGGTAAACAATCCGGAACCGTGGGTGCGGGGAAGCACGCCAATCTCGCAGGTTATCTGGCGGATTTCACCGCAAGCGCGGTTATCCACGCGCAGGCCCTTATCCAGGATATGGCTTCTGATGTTCTGCCTCTCAACTTCCTCTAAAGCCAGACGCACATCCTTAACCTCATATCCGTCAACCACAAGCTTCTCTTCCAACTCTTGGGCTAGAATATCACTGGCTTCTTCCCTTTGCTCTTTGCCGGAAAGAAGACAAATTTCCTTTAATTTGTCTTTAGTCATAGACTCTACCAACCCTAAGAGCTTCGGATCAATTTTTTTGTATTTTATCTCGGCCTTTTTCCGGCCTATCTTGCGGGAAAAATCCTCCTGCAGGCTGATAATACTTTGGATGTTTTCAAAAGCAAAACGAATTGCCTCAAAAGCCAATTCTTCGGAAACCTCCTTAAACTTGCCTTCAATCATAATCACCTTAGCCCGGTTTCCCACCACTATTAAGTCTAGAGCGCTCTTTTCGGTTTCGGCGTAAGTCGGATTCAAGATAAACTTATCCTCTATCCGGCCAACCCGGACCGCGCCAATTGGCCCGCTAAAAGGTATGTCCGAGATGGATAAGGCCGCTGAGGCTCCGTTTACCGCCAGGATATCCGGGTCATTCTCGCCGTCGCTGGAAAGAACAATAGCAATCACCTGGACCTCGTGAACCATGCCCGCGGGAAACAAGGGCCGAATAGGCCGGTCAATCAGCCGTGAGGTAAGTATTTCGCTTTCTGAAGGCCGGCCCTCCCGCTTAAAAAACCCCCCGGGAATCCGGCCGGCGGCGTAGGTCTTTTCCTGATATTCCACCGTAAGCGGAAAAAAGCCTAATTGCTCTTTCGGCTCTTTAGACATACACACAGTTACCAACACCACTGTTCCGCCGCAGGTCACCACCACCGAACCGTTGGCCTGCTTGGCCAGCTTACCGGTTTCAATAATCAAATCTTCTTTTCCGAATTTAATTCGCGTCTGTTCAGGTTTCATTTTTTCCTTATTTTCTTAAGTTAAGTTTGGTTAAAACTTCCTGGTATTTTTTATTATCTTCTTTCTTCAGATAATTCAAAAGCCGGCGCCTCTTTCCCACCATGCCTAAAAGCCCCCGGCGGGAATGATGGTCTTTCTTGTGGGTCTTAAAATGCTCACCCAGCTGGTTTATCCTCTCGGTAAGAATAGCCGCCTGCACCGAGGCGGAGCCGGTGTCTTTGGGATGTTCCTTATAATCCGAGATTATTTTCTGNNGGGCCATTATGGTTTAAGCTTTTAGAAGCTATAAACCATATACCGTTAACTATAAACTTCTTTACTTTTGCTAATTATACTATATTCCCCCCACATCGTCAAGGATTCTTTAAAAAAGCGTGTCTGCTTAACAGCCTTCTTTTGTTTAGCGCCGAAGGCGGGTATTTTAAGATTCCGGCAATAAGTTTTTTCACTACCTGAGGCCTAAAAAATAGTAAATAAACCCCCATAGCGCAATCATAGAGGACAATAAAAGGCCAGGAACTTAAAAATCCCGGCAGGGTCTCGTTTTTAATTATCGCCAGCCAGCGGTTTTTTATTAAATCCGCGCACAAGCCGTCATCCAAGTAATGACGAGCGAACCTTTTACCGATACCCTCAGCGGCGCGCACCGTGCCTCCCCGGGTATGATAGGCTATGGCCTGGGAGATATAATAACCCTTCCAGCCGGCTCTCTGGGCCCGCCAGGCAATATCCAGGTCCTCATAAAAAATATGAAAATCAGAATCAAAATACTCNNAGCTCATCCAGCATTTTCCTGCGGTAAAAAGCAACCGCGCCGTTTACCCCAAAGATATATTCTTCTTGCTCAAATTTACCGGTATCAGGCAACCCATATCCTCTTTCCTTAGCCGAGCGCCAGACACTTAAAAACAGCCCGGTTGAGTCTATGGTTTTGCCGTCGGCGCGTAAAATCTTACCACTCACCATACCTATTTTGCTAGCCCTACTAAATCCCCTTAACGCCTCCTTTAGGAAATCCTTATCCAAAACCACATCATCATTCAGGCAAAGGATAAACTCGCCTGAACTTAAAGCTATGCCTCTATTCAAGGCCTGGCAATAAAAGAGATTCTCTGCGGATGGATAAAGCTTAATCCCAGGATAATCCTTTCCTATCCCCCGGCCAAAATCAGGGTCAAGCGAATTATCAATAACTATAACTTCGTAAGAAGGATAGGTCTGCTTAAGCGCGGAATCCAGGCATAACCTGAGATAATTCTTTAACCCCCGGGTTACCATAACAATGCTTACCAATGTATTTGACATTTGCATTTCCCGCGCTACAATTAAAAGATAATGTTTTACGCGATACTCTTGTTTATCTTTTGCCGGCCCTTTATCTCTTCCTTGTCTTTCCCGGTTTTAAATTCAGCCTATTCCGCAATATTTCTGCTTTTTCTGATTGTCTGGGTCATAGCTAGACGCGAACTCATACAAAAAAACCTCCCGGCAAAACTAAAGCTGCCGCTCATACTCTTTATCCTATCCCTTATTGCTTCAACCTTATTTTCTCAAGATAAAGCCCATAGCTTTCCGGAGTTTCCGCGATATATAATCGGCCTGTTATTATTTATAATCCCTTTTTCTTTATCGCCTCGCCACAAACAGCACCTTCTTTCCGCCATTATCCTGGCCGGATTAGGCATAAGTTTCTTGGCTATTTACCAATACTTCTTTGGTTTTGAATACATTCTTGATTATCTATCTAAAGAA
>DOMD01000178.1:2910-4579 GCA_003510525.1 Candidatus Omnitrophota bacterium | reverse complement strand
TATTCGTGGCTAAAGACGCTCATTCTCCATATGTCGGGCCGGTAATGGAAAATGTACAGGATAATTCCTACCCCATCTCCCGGCCGCTGTTGCTCTATACCAAAGGCCAGCCACAGGGGATAGTCAAGGCTTTTGTGGACTTTGCCTTGTCGGCAGAGGGGCAGGAGATTGTCAAGAAAACTGATTTTGTGCCGGTAAAATGAAATTAAGAAAATATTGAGTCACAAAGTCGCAGAGTCACCAGCAAAGGTTTAAATTGGTGACCCTGTAACTTTGTGACAAACTGCTGTTATTTTCAAGTGAGATTACGCCAGATAAAAGAATTCGTTATTGAAAAGCTGATTTTCCTAAGCGGAATAGCCTCCATACTCTTTGTCGTTCTCATCTTTATCTTTTTACTTAAAGAGGGAATAGCGTTTTTTAGGGAGGTCCCGGCCAAGGATTTTATCGGCGGGAAATACTGGTATCCTATTTCTGACCCGGAGCGCTTTGGGATATTGCCGCTTATCCTGGGTTCATTGCTGGTTACTTTTGGGGCGATACTTGTTTCGGTGCCGGTAAGCATTGCCTGCGCCTTTTATATTTCCGAGGTGGCCCCGGTTAAATTAAAGGATATTTTAAAGACCGGAATTGAGATGCTGGCGGCTATTCCCTCGGTAGTCTTGGGTTTTATCGGAATGACCACTTTGGTTCCCTGGGTAAAGAAAATATTTCACCTGCCTACCGGACTAACTGCCTTATCCGGCTCAATTATGCTGGGGCTGATGGCTATGCCGACCATTATCAGCATATCCGAAGATGCCATTAATGCCGTGCCCAAGTCTTACAAGGAAGGGGCCCTGGCTTTGGGGGCGACCCGCTGGCAGGCAATGTATAGGGTAGTTATTCACGCCGCGCTTCCCGGGATTATTGCCGCCTCAATGCTGGGTATCGGCCGGGTAATCGGCGAGACCATGGCGGTGATGATGATTACCGGAAACGCCGCGGTCATTCCCCAGACCTTCTTACAGCCGGTGCGCACCCTGACTGCCACCATTGCCGCGGAGATGGGGGAAACAGTCCACGGCTCAAATCATTATTATTCCCTTTTTGCCATCGGCATAATCCTTTTTGTGCTTACCTTTATTATTAATATTACCGCGGATATGTTCCTGCACCGAAATAAAAAGTAATGTATAAACAGGGACGGTTCTCAAAACAATCGGAGAAGTGTCCCTAAACTTTAATCTCACAGGGACACTTCTTGCTTTGAAACGAGAACCGTCCCTGTCTTAGGAATGAAAACCACTACTAAACAAAAAATCGCCTTTAGTATGCTTTTTCTCTGCACCATTATCGTGATCTTGCCGGTTTTGTTTGTTTTGGGCGTGATTATTAAAAATGGCGCTAAGGGGATAAGCTGGCAGTTCTTGACTACTATGCCTTCTGATGGGATGCGCCAAGGAGGGATTTATCCGGCAATCGTCGGGACATTGTATCTGGTCTCCTTGTCAATAGTATTTTCCCTGCCGGTGGGGGTAATGGCCGCGATATATCTTAATGAATATGCCAAAGATAATCTTTTGACCCGCCTGATTAGGCTGGCTATTGTAAATCTGGCCGGGGTTTCTTCGGTGGTTTACGGATTATTCGGCCTGGCCTTATTTGTTACCTTTATGAAATTCGGGGT
>DOMD01000178.1:0-2878 GCA_003510525.1 Candidatus Omnitrophota bacterium | reverse complement strand
GGGGCAATCTTGAGCCTGGCCCGGGCCGCCGGGGAAACCGCGCCGATCCTGTTTACGGTTGCCGCTTTTTACCTGCCTAATCTGCCTGCTTCCGTATTTGACCAGGCCATGGCTTTGCCTTATCATCTTTATATTATTTCTACCCAAATACCTAATATATCCATCCAGACCCGCTATGCCACAGCCTTTGTCCTGGTAGGGATAGTTTTTACGATGAATATTATTGCTGTCCTCCTGCGTTCGCGCTTAAGAAAGAAGAAGAAATGGTAGAAAACAAAGGTAAAAGTAAAACGTCAGNNGTCACCAAGTCACCAAGTCACCAGGTCACCAGGTCACCAGTAAGATAATTGTAAATCAACTCAGTATCTGGTTTGGGAAGGTTTTGGCCCTGAAGAGCCTTAATTTGGAAATTCAAAGCAATGAGATTTTAGGAGTAATTGGCCCAGCCTCCAGCGGTAAAACCTCTTTTTTAAGACAGCTTAACCGGCTTAATGAATTAGAGGCGGGTTTTCGCATGGCAGGAGAAGTTTTCTTAGATGAGTGCGATATCTGTCAGATTAAACCGGAGCATTTAAGAAAGAATATAGGAATGATTTTTGCTCTTCCCCAGGTCCTGCCGATTTCAATATATGATAATGTTGTTTATGGTGTGCGTATGCACGATAGTAAAAGTAAAAGTGAATTAGACGCTATTGTTGAGGATTCGCTTAAGGCATCGTTTTTGTGGGATGAGGTTAAGGATAGGCTTAAGGAATTTGCCACTAAGCTTTCCGGGGGCCAGCAGCAGCGTTTGTGCATCTCCCGCACTCTGGCGGTCCGGCCGGAGGTGATTTTATTTGATGAGCCTTGTTCGGGATTAGACCCCATTTCAACTGCCAAGGTTGAGGAATCAATGCTTCGGCTTAAAGAGCGGTATACTATCGTTCTGGTTACCAATAATACCAAGCAGGGCGCCAGGGTGGCTGACCGCACCGCGTTTTTCCTGATGGGTGAGCTGATAGAAATAGATAAGACACATAAGATATTTACCGCGCCCAAGGATAAAAGAACCGAGGATTATATACAAGGAAGGTTTGGATAACCGCGGACCGTGGTAGGGGCGGAACGCGTTCCGCCCCTACGGCATAAATTATGTCTAAAATAATTTCCAAGAATTTAAATCTCTGGTACAGCGCCTTTCATGCTTTAAAGAGCATCAATCTGGCTTTTGAGGAGAAGCGTATTACCGCGATTATCGGCCCTTCAGGTTGCGGGAAGTCCACGCTTTTGAGGGTATTTAACCGGATGAACGATTTGATTGACGGAGTGCGCCTGGAAGGCGAGGCGCGCATTGATGATGAAAATATTTTAGGCGGCAATTTTGATGATTTAGTGCGCTTGCGCAAAAAAGTAGGCATGGTTTTTCAAAGGCCTAACCCTTTTCCCCTCTCGGTGTATGAAAACATAACTTTCGGGCTTAAGGTGCATCATTTAGCCAAGAAAAAATACTTTGACGCCATTGTTCAGGAGGCTTTAGAGTCGGTAATGCTTTGGAAGGATTTAAGGGATAAATTGCGTAAAGATGCCTTAGGGTTATCTTTGGAGCAGAAGCAGAGGCTGTGTATCGCCCGGACCATCGCGGTTAAGCCGGATATCGTGTTGATGGATGAACCCTGCTCGACCCTTGACCCGCAGGCAACTTTAAAGATAGAAGAGCTGATGCAGAAGCTTAAAAAAGACTATACCATAGTTATTGTAACTCATAGTATGCAGCAGGCCGCGCGGGTCTCTGACGATACCGGTTTTATGCTTTTAGGCGAGTTGGTTGAATTTGGAAAGACAGTAGAAATATTTACCGCGCCCAAGGATAAACGGACAGAAGATTATATCACGGGAAGATACGGGTAAAAAAGTCACCAGAGCGCCAGGTCACCAGGTAAGAAGAAAATCTACTTAATTTATTGGTGGCGGCTGACCTTGTGACGCGGTGACTTTGTGACCTGGTAACATATTGTTAATCTAATTTTGGAGGTAGATAATGGAGAGAATCTTTGATGAAGAGTTAAAGCAACTGCGTCAATACATATTAACTATGGCATCATTAGTTGAAGAGGCCATTTTAAAATCAGTAGAGGCGCTTAAGCAAAGGGATAAAACGCTGGCTGAGGCGGTAATTAGTTCGGATAAGAAGATAGATGAGTTAGAAAATAAGATTGATGAATTTTGCCTGGACTTAATCGCGCTTCGCCAGCCGGTGGCCCAGGATTTGCGTTTTATTACCATGGCAATGCAAAGTGACGCTGACCTTGAGCGGATAGCGGATTTGGCGGTAGACATTGCCCAGAGGGCGGAAGAGCTTATCGCTCAACCGCCGTTAAAACCATTAATTGATATTCCGAAATTGGCCGAAATTGCCCAGAAAATGGTAAAAGAGGCAATAGACGCCTTTATTAATAAGGACGTAGAATTAGCCAAGAAGGTTGTCTTTACGGATAGAGAAGCGGACGCGCTTCGTGATTTGATTCAGAAGGAATTGATTTACGATTATATGGTAAAAGACGGCTCAACCGCGCCTCGCGCGGTTCCCTTAATTTTAGTTACCCGTCATTTAGAGCGTATCTGCGACCACGCCACCAATATCGCTGAAGACGTGATTTATATGACTGAAGCAAAGATGGTCAGGCATCACCCGGAGAAACTCTGATACGCATATAGCAAATGGCATATGGTAAA
This sequence comes from Candidatus Omnitrophota bacterium, assembly GCA_003510525.1. Classification (GTDB taxonomy): domain Bacteria; phylum Omnitrophota; class Gorgyraeia; order Gygaellales; family UBA12090; genus UBA12090. The sequence goes on along the minus strand of DOMD01000178.1, from coordinate 166 downwards.
ATAATAAGTAATTATATGGGGAAAGAAGAAAATTATAAAAGAATCAAGAAATTCTGCCTTAACTGGGGAGCGGATTTATCCGGCACAGCCGATGTTTCTTCACTCAAGGATGGTTTTGCCGTTTCAGTCAAGGCCGCCAAGGATTTACACACCGCGATTTCTCTGG
>DOMD01000160.1 GCA_003510525.1 Candidatus Omnitrophota bacterium | reverse complement strand
ATGATGCCTTGCTCCGGCATACAATAGACACAGCGCAAGTTACATCTATCGGTAACAGAAACGCGTAAATAATTTATTTTACGGTTAAATTTATCTATCATTCTCTTTTACCTAATTCATAATAATAAAGCCAACTCCTCGTTTGTTGGAAAAGTTGGCTTAAGTCTTAAGCTTACTCCTTTCCAAAAAACAAGGGAGGCAGAGTCATTTCTTCTTCTGCCCTTCTATTCTGTTTAAAGAATAGTTCCCATCCAAGGGAATCGGCCTTTAAGCCATATCAACTTTTGACGTAGGTTTAGAGGCTCGGAGTATTATTACTATATCACAGAGTAACTACTAAATCAATTTTATTTATTATCTCTCTTGCTGACGGTTTCAAAATCGAATTCTTGTTTTTAATGAATAGCGCCAAATCGGGTTTTAGGTGTTTAAGGGCGCTATTGCTTTCCATAATCAAACCTTTTGTCTTTTTAAACAAGGGAATAGCTTCTTTCAAGCCCTCCCCAAGAGTTTGTGGCTTTGATTTAAGCCAAAGCACCTTTTGAGCGCCGGCCTCTTTAAACCGCGCGGTGTCTTTGCCTTTCATTTCAATAATTTTCTTATCGCTTATAATTAAGAAATCATCCTTTAATTCATCGCAGGTATGACAATTTTTACGCGCGGGACATTTGTCTTCGCGATGGGTAACCGTAACCTTAAGCGCCGACCAGCCTTTTAGCGCCCTAAGCAAAATCTCAGCTACCTTAGTCTTCCCCACCCCGCTATGCGCGCCGGAAACCGTTATGATAGGGACGGTTCTCAAATTAAAGCAAGAAGTGTCCCTTCCTTTCAAAAGCGAAGGGACACTTTTGTGATTATTTTGAGAACCGTCCCTATTCATGTTCTAACTTTCAATCCCTAATTTCTTCATTTGGGCGTAAGAAAAGTTCGGCCCATCGGTGCAGACATATTTCCCCTTTACATAGCAATGCCCGCATTTGCCGATGCCGCATTTCATATAGCGCTCAAGCGAAGCATAGATATTTTGCTCTTTAAATCCTAACTTTACTATATCCCTAATAGCAAATTTAACCATTACTGAAGGTCCGCATAAAAATACCATTGTCGTCTTAGGATTAACCTTGATTTTCGGCAGTAATACGCAGACAACCCCACAAGCCCCGCCCCAGGCCGCGTCAGGCTCATCAACGGTAAGATGCACAGCGCTGTTTTTACTCTGCTCCCACGCTTTCATTTCCTCTTTATAAAATATGTCTTTGGGCGATCGACAGCCGTAGATAACCTCAATTTTACCGTAATCTCTTTTGTTCTTTAAAACATACTGAATCAGCGAACGCAAAGGGGCGATTCCACAGCCGCCGGCAATAAACAAAATATCTTTTTTCTTTAACTTATCCAGAGGAAACCAATTCCCGTAAGGGCCGCGCACGCCAACAATATCTCTCTCTTTAAGATTATGCAAAGCCTCGGTAAGCGAGCCCACTCTCCTTACCGAAATTTCAAATCGTCCGTCTTTTTTAGGGCAAGAGGCAAAGGTAAACGGCGCCTCGCCATACCCCGGCAGAGACAACATCAAAAACTGCCCCGGCTTATACCTAAGCCTTCTTTCGAATTTATCCACCAGGCGCAAAGTAAAGGTTTTTGTATCGAGAGTTTCTTTAATAATACTCTCTACTACAGCTTTTTGGGGTAAATATTCGTTAGGCACTATTATTCCTTAATGTACATTATCACGGGAAACTTCTGGAGTTAATTCGGAATTCGCGGTTTCCTCTATTATAAATATAGGAATATCTTTTATTGTTAATGTTATTTTACCGTTTCTTATTTTTTCGCTTTTAGCATTAAACGCGCCCTTATAATCCGTTACGTCTTTCCCCGATTCGCGCTTAGGCACGGCCTCGGTGATTCTGGCCTGCTTTGATTGCATACCGGAAACGATCACTTGTTTTTCCGCCTCATTATCATTCCAGGCCACCCATACCGGCAAGGCGTTCTTAATGAATTTATACACATATACCCCGTCTTTTTCTTGAATGATTTGGATATTATCCCAATCGCTTCCTTCCAAAACCTCAACCATTTTCTTGTAGGTGTAATAAGAAAGTTTTTTGTGCGACAGGCCATCGGTGTTTCCAGGATTATTTATCAAACCCATGTAGTCAAAGGCGCTGGAGTCATCTTTAGTCCAGTCATACTCAATAGTATTAGTCCAAAACAATTTTTTCTGGCCATACGCTAAGGCATACACATACAACCTGACTATATCTCTGGCTTGTTCAAATTCTGTCGCGCCATTAATGCCGTCAACTGTCCCGGTTTCAGTGTTCCATATCTCTGCCCCGGGGGCAATCTTTCTTATTTTATCTATAATTTCCCTTTGATTCTTGTAATCTTTTTTATCTGATTTATACCAAAAATGATAGTCTATCACGAGATCTGCGCGGCTCTCCCTCACTAAAGGAATAAGCCTCGCGTACAGGCCATCGCCGGCAACCTCCTGATAACCGTTCCCATCCGGCGCGGGATTTTTATCTCCTTTCTTTGAAAACGATATTGCCGGCACGACGGAGCCTCCAATTACCGGACGGCAATCGGCGCACACCTGCGCTATCGCTTCGCAAGCCGCTTTGGCATATTGAACCATATTATTAAGACCTTCTTTGGAATAGGCCTTTAGATTCTTGGCTAAAGGGTTTAAATCATCAAACTCATTTTGTCCCACCATCCAGTATTTAACCCTATTGGAATATCGCCTTACTATTTCTTTTACGAATTTTTTATAACCCTCCAGCGCGTCAGGGTGGGTTGGATACGGATAGCCGTCACGACTTACGTCACTGCCATATAAAGGATTTATTATCGGCAGNNGATTCCCTAAAATCGTAATTTCCTTTTCCGGTCTTTTCATTTTCAATATCCAGCCACATTGTTTTTGTATGGCCCTCAAAAGGCCTGTCCCAGTGAACACCAAGATCCAGCATATTTTTGTATGTTGGATCAAATTTGTAATTAGTGTCAAATGAACCTTGCACGAACCCGAAAGGGGAATCTTTATTTGCGGTTTTACTGCCTTTCATTGTCTCGCCTGACCCAGCGGATAAAACGCATCGCGGAGGCGATTGGCATCCTTTGTCGTCTTTGCCTCCTGGCGTTACGGTTCCTCCTTGTTTTCGGCAATTTTCATAGAAAGACGGCGCGGGCGGGGCATATTGCGGGCATTGATATAATCCTTTACTTTCAATAACTTCTGTGTTTTCACCTCCGCAATCCTCTGGACAGGCGTTCGGATTAGCTTTTTCAAAGTTATCGCAGGCAGCATCCCCGCATCTGCCAATAGGCGCCGCGGGCGACCACTGACTGCCTGAAGATTCTGTTGATTTTTCAGGGGCGCAATCCTGAGGGCATAAATTTGAACGGGTTCTTTCAAAGTCATCACATATATCGTCCCCGCATTTACCGGTAAGCGGCTGGGCAAAACTATTCTTATTTAATCCTAATATATTATAAGCGCAAAGTATGCCGCTTATAATAATTATTAAAACATTTTTTGTTCTCATTATCTTAATGCCCGTTTTACCTTACGACATTTCATTGTAATGAAGCTTAGTTATTACCTTTATTTAACATACACCTTCACCACCTCCACTGACGGCGCGGAGATGTCTTTAGTGAATGTTAGGGTACTGCCGCCCGGCATGGTTTTAGTTTCTGTTAATTCCAGCTTTTTATTGTCATCCACAATGTATCTTTCATAGGTGACTTGGTCCGAGGAACTCCAAGGGAGATTGTTGAGCGTAAGGGTATAGTTGTTATACACTTTCGGCTTGCCGTATTTGGCAACATAAGCGTTATATTCGAACCAAGCTGGAGAAGATTTCTCTGGCGCCGGCGATTTTCCATCCTGGATTCCACCTTCATATTTTTCCATATACTTTCTTATGTCATGATTGGAAATAACTATCACAACCTCATTGTTTTTCTTACCGGCTATCGCGGCAAGATTCATATGATCAGTTCCAGTGGTCTCCACACGATTGGTACCGGATAGCTGATTAAATCCTTGAAAGGCGTAATATGACGGCTTGCCCTGGGCATTGCAATCAACGAGCAAAAAGTCATGACAGCCTCCTTCCCCTTTCCCCTCTCGAGTGTCATTAAACGTGCCGAACATGGGAATGGAAAGCCAAACCCCCTGTTCGATCATGCTAATCAAAGAATTGACGCGGCCGCTGGCCGCCCAGGCAGTATCAAACTGCTTGCCATAAAACCCGCTCCAAAAGTCTCCCAGCAAAAGATTCCATTCGTCATTCGCGGCTCGCGGCGTCCCATAAATATTTGAAAGGTTGGGATGCTTTTCTAACTCGTTATTTAAAAGGCGGTAATTATCGTAAAACCCAAAATACGGAAGCGGAGCATACGCGTGAATAGAAACAAGATCAACATAGGCGTTGTTCTTTTTAACATACGCGAGGAAATTGGTGATCCAATCGCTTACTTTATCAGTATCGTCAAAAGAAGGCAAACCGCCATCAGAGCCAACTCTTGGGCTCATAAGCGCGAGCCCATCTAAGATGAAGTTTTTGTTCACGGATTTTAACGCCTTAGCCCAGGCAACATACATCGCAAACCAATTTTCCTGCGTATCCTGCCAAAATCCGAAATTATCCGGCTCATTGCCCAAACGAAAAACTTTAATCTCATAATTATAACCGTTATTCCAACCCTGGGTCAAATGCTTCGCGACATTTTGCGCGTAAATACCGTAGTCATCTAAATTGGAAGGTTTTTTATTATCAGTAAAGAAAATAATAAGAGGCTCGAGGCCGTTATCAATCGCGGCCTTAACCGCTTGATCGATTTCTGAGAAATCATATTGTTTGGGATCATTGGGGTCTTGAGGCACGGAAGGCGCGTTTATCCCTATTATTTTAAATCCAGCGTCTTTTGACAGCTCGTAACCTTTTGAGTTGAAATAAGGCGAAGCTATCGCGCCAAAAACATACGGACTGAACCTCCCCAGCTCTTTGGCATAATCCACCGTCACATTTGCGATTATCGGCGATATTTTTTCAGTATTTTCACTTGCGCAATCAGCCGGACAAGCTCCCGGATTGGCTTTTTCAAAATTGTCGCAGATAGTATCGCCGCATTTGCCGATTGGCGCTGCAACCGATTCCTGAATGCTTGAAGATTCTGTTGATTTTTCAGGGGCGCAATCCTGCGGGCACAAATTTGAACGGGTTCTTTCAAAGTCATCGCATATACCGTCCCCGCATTTGCCGGTAAGCGGCTGGGCAAAACTATTCNNAATCCTAATATGCCATAAGCGCAAAGTAAACCGCTCATAGCAATTATCAAAACACTCTTTTTTCTCGCCATCTTAACACTCCTGAAACATTTTTTCTGAAAGACAATGCTAAAAATTCAAGATTTTATTATTGAGCTTCGAAAAACTCTACACAACCACTTTTAGCTTCCTCATCGGTTAAGTTTTCACAAATAGAAGGATTCCATCTTTCAGGGGTAAGTCCAGCAATATATGCAAAACAATTATTTTTAACATGTTCATCAATTATTTTCTTGCAAAGCTCCACATCCTTCTGGAATCCTGCAACAGAAATATAACAGTGATCACTGCGGGATTGATCATATCCAGGACCACCAGGATAATCCCTATTCCTTAGAAATTCTTCGCTGCACTGCTCAAGCAAATAATTATCATAACATTTAAAATCTTTAGTTATGACTTCTCCGTTAGTCATTCTAATTTTTACTTCCCAGAAAGAGCCCTTGGTCTTTGAAAAACGATCATACGCTTCAAGTATTTGACTCTCCGGATATTTAGTAGATATTGCTTTAAGTATAATATCATTTCTTCCTTCTTCAGCGCAAATATCAAATTGAGAATATTTA
>DOMD01000010.1:8426-9651 GCA_003510525.1 Candidatus Omnitrophota bacterium | reverse complement strand
TTATTATAGGTAATTCCGCGGCAGGGATATCCTGCGCCGAGGCCTTGCGTAAGAAAGATAAAGAGATCAAGATAACTATCCTTTCCAGGGAGGATTACACCGGCTATAACCGTTGTTTGATTTCTTATTATCTGGCCGGAGACATTAAAGAAGACAAATTAGTCTATAAACCCAAAAAATTCTACTCCGAAAATAATATCGAACTGCTTTTAAACAAAAAAGCCGGCAGGATTGACTCTAAAAAAAATCAGGTAGTGCTGGAGGATAAGACCAGGATTGAGTATGATTATTTGGTTTTAGCCTGCGGAGCCTCTCCTAAGCTGCCCGAGATAAAAGGTATCCATAAAAAAGGGGTTTTTGGCTTTCGCACTATTTCTGATGCTAAGGGAATGCTGGAACTGCTTCCTATTACCCAGACGGCCTGCGTTTTAGGCGGAGGGTTGATCGGCCTTAAGGCCGCTTACGGCCTGAAAAAAAGAAAAATAGAGGTCAAGGTAATAGTTAAGTCTTCCCAGATCCTTTCCCAGATTTTAGATGAAGAGTCCGCGCAGATGTGTAAGCGGCGCCTGGTGGAAAACGGAATTGAGATAGTCAGCGGCTCGGAAGCCCAGGAGATTATCGGAGAAGGCGACTGCAGAGCGGTAAAGTTAGACTCAGGCAAAGTGATTGCCTCATCTATTGTGGTGGTGGGAAAAGGAGTCAAGCCGAATATTGAACTGGCAGAAGATTCCGGGATAAAATTCGAAGAAGGGATCCTGGTGGATGATTATATGCGGACCAATATTCCCAATATTTATGCCGCCGGGGATATTGCCCAGAGCTATGACCCCATATTAGAGAAGACAGCTATCAATGCCCTTTGGCCGAACGCGATTGAACAGGGCTTGATTGCCGCCGGCAGTATTCTTGGTGAACCGAATAAAAAATACCCGGGCTCGGTGGGGATGAATTCGGTTGAGTTCTTCGGCCTGCCGGTAATCTCTTTTGGAATAACCAAAACCCCGGATGGTTTTGAAGAAATAGCGCTTAAGGATATCAGGCAGGATATTTACCGAAAGATTGTCTTAAAAAACAACGTCATTAAGGGAGCGGTATTCGTCAAAAAGATAGAGAATATCGGCATACTGCTTAAGCTGGCCAGGCTTAAAGTAGATGTCTCCGGCATCAAAGATAAATTACTGCGCCCGGATTTTAATTTCGCTCTTACCAAAGATCTTCAATACGA
>DOMD01000010.1:7779-8396 GCA_003510525.1 Candidatus Omnitrophota bacterium | reverse complement strand
GTAAAGATGTCTAAAATAGTTGCGGCTGCCGCGATAAGGGGATCGAGAGTTATTGCCCGGGAGGCTGAGGAATTTCTGAATAAGGCTTTAAAAGAGCATGGGCCGGATACTAAGATTGGTTTTCCCGAAACTGCCTTTTTCCTGCCTATGGCTAATGCCTTATTGGGGGCCGAGGTAAAGACTTTAAAAGAGGCGGTTAATGTTTTTAATTATGCCAAAGGCCTCCTGCCGCTTGAGCCTAAGGAAAAGCTTTGGCTGCCTTATCTGGGGGATGCCCTGGATGCCGGCATCGCCACCCTTTTATGTGAAGAGATAATTACCGTTCTGCGCTATCTTTATAAGCAGGAGCCTCAAACCGATTGTAACGGTTTTTTTACCGATACCATCCTGAGATCCCTGGGAATTCAGCTGGTTGACGGAAGAATGCCCGGATTTGCCGCGATCCTGGGAGCGGCCCCCACCAATGAAATCGCGGTGAGCGTGGTCAGACAGCTTCAAGAAAGAAATATCCTGATTTTTGTGGGAAGCTCATCCGGCGGCCGTTCTATAATTGATCAGCTTAAGGAATCCGGGGTGGAGATGGGCTGGGATAATTACATCGTTCCTTACGGCCGGGA
>DOMD01000010.1:504-7662 GCA_003510525.1 Candidatus Omnitrophota bacterium | reverse complement strand
CGCTGTATTGAGGTTCGGGGAGTCAAGGTTAAGGTTTCCAAAATTCCCATACCGGTTCTCTATGGCGCGGCCTTTGAGGGAGAAAGGGTAAGGCGGGAACAGCTTTATTGTGAGTTTGGCGGGAAATCTTCCCATGCCTTTGAATTGATTTTAATGCGGGACGCTTCCCAGATAGAAGACGGTAAAATAGATTTAATCGGCCCGGATGTTGACCAATTGGCGGAAAAAGTGAAATCCCTTCCTTTGGGGATTTTGATTGAGGTTGCCGGACGCAAACTGCAAAAGGATTTTGAGCCGATACTTGAACGCCAACTGCACCGGTTTTTTAACTACTGCATGGGGGTAATGCATATCGGGCAAAGAGATATGAATTGGATCCGTATCAGTAAGGACGCCTTTGCCAAGGGTTTGCGAATTAAGCATTTAGGCATAGTGTTACACGCGATGATTCATGAGGAATTCGGGGCGATTGCCGATAAGGTCCAGGTAACCCTTTTTACCAGGGAAGAGGATGTGCAGAGAGAATTAATCAGGGCCAGGCAGGTCTATGCCGAGCGCGATGAGCGTTTAAGCGGAATGACCGATGAAAGCGTGGATACCTTTTATTCCTGCGAGCTTTGCCAGTCTTTTGCCCCTAATCATATCTGCGTGATTACCCCGGAGAAGGTGGGTTTATGCGGAGCCTATTCCTGGTTAGATACCAAGGCCGCTTATGAGATTGCCCCCTCAGGCGGCAACAAGCCTATTCCTAAAGGAGAATGTCTTGATTCGGTAAACGGCGAGTGGGCCTCGGTTAATGCCTATGTGAATCTGCGCTCTAACCGCACCCTGGAAAGATTCTCAATGTATTCTATGGTCAATAATCCTTCTACTTCCTGCGGATGCTTTGAGTGTATTATGGCGGTTATTCCGGAGGCTAACGGAATAATGGTGGTGCATCGGGATTTCTCCGGGATGACCCCCTGCGGAATGACCTTTACCACTCTGGCCGGTTCAGTCGGGGGAGGCATACAGACACCGGGTTTCTTAGGGGTGGGTAAAATCTACCTTACCAGCAATAAATTTATCTCAGCCGACGGAGGTTTAAGAAGATTAATCTGGATGCCCAAGGAACTTAAAGAACTCTTAGGTGAGAAGCTGATAAAAAGAGTCCGGGAGATAGGTGAGCCGGACCTGATTGATAAAATTGCCGATGAAACAATCGCCACTACCTCTGAGGAGTTGATGGTGTTTTTAGAGAAGGTTAAGCATCCCGCGCTGACTCTTCCGCCCTTATTTTAGACCGCGAAAATACCCTGCCGGCCAGCCTGCTGTCCGGCAGGCAGAGGCACAGAGGCAGATTTTACTTGACATTAGTATTTTGTGTATTATGCTATTGGTTATACTAAATGACCCGTCTTGAAAGGCATTCTTCCGGTAAGATTCAACTCATAGTAACTCTTTTATTTCTATTCTTTAGCAGTCCCGCCTTTTGCGCTCATTTACTCAAAGAGGAAGCGGTTGAATTTCATAGACAAGGCCACTCTGCCCAGGAATCCGGCATGCTTAATGAAGCCTTGGGGTTTTACCAGAAAGCATCCGCTATAGACCCGGCCTCAGCCCATCTTTATAATGATTTGGGCTTGGTGTATGAGATGCTGGGAGAGTTTGAAATTGCCTCAGGATGCCTGCTGAAAGCCGTGAGTATTGAGCCCGAAAGTATAGAGGCCTATTCGCGCCTGGCTCTCTTGTCTGAGAAAGACGGCAATTTCCCGCTGGCCGCTAAATACTGGCTGAAATTTATAGAGCTGGGTAATAAAAATAATCCGGCGGTCCGGGAGGCAAAAAACCGGGTCTATGAAATCGGCAGGATTATTCCAGAGGTGATGGACAGCTATATCGAACTTGAAGCCTCCAGCCTTAAGAAAGAAATTTCCTCATTTAAGCGCGCGGGGCCAAGTGATAAGAAATTACGCCTCCAGAGACAGCTAAGCAAAGGAAATGCCTTCTATCAGGATAAAGATTATCTCAATGCCTTAAAGATGTATATGGAAGCCAAAGAGTCGGACCCCCAAGACAATCAAATAAACAGCCTGCTGGATGCTGCTCTAAGCAAGCTGCTTCTATAAACCAAAATTTCCTCATAAAGCCTAACATTTAATAAAAATTCGAAAAGCGGGAAAGTTTAGTTTTTCTCTTCTGTATGTCAAATCCCAGGCTATATCTTATTGACGGTTCAGGCCTATGTTACCGGGCTTATTATGCCCTTTCGAATTTTGCCACCTCCTATGGCCAGCCCACGGGAGCGGTGTTTGGCTTTGTGAATATCTTAAATAAAATTTTAAAAGACGCGCCCGAGTATATAGTCTGCTGTTTTGATGTCTCGCGGGAGACCTTCCGCCAGAAAAAATATAAAGAATATAAAATCCAGCGCCCCCCCGCGCCCCAGGGATTATCCGCCCAGATGGATCTTATTAAAGAAACGGTTTCCGCCTATAATATTACCGTATCGGAATTGGCCGGATATGAGGCGGATGACCTGATTGCCAGTTTCGCGCGAATTGCCAAAGAGAATTCCTGGGATACGGTGATTGTGAGTTCCGATAAGGACCTTTTGCAGTTAGTGGATGAACGGGTGAAGGTGTTTGAGCCCAAGAAAGAAATGTGGTACGATAGTGAGGCGGTTGTCCTTAAATACGGACTGGAGCCTAAAAGGTTAATTGATGCTTTTTCATTGATGGGCGATACGTCAGATAATATCCCGGGGGTTAAAGGTGTGGGGGAAAAGACGGCGACAGCCTTAATTAAAGAATTTGGCAGTGTGGATAGCCTGATTGATAATTTAGCGAAACTAAAATCCGCTTCTTTAAGGGAGGCCTTGCTTAAGAATATTGAGAATATTCGTTTAAGCTATGAATTGTTCCGGCTGGTGGCGGATATTCCGCTGGACCCCGACCCGGAAAAACTTAAGCGCAAAGAACCGGATTACGAAAAACTTTTTCTCCTGTTTAAAAAGTTAGAATTTAACCGCCTGCTTAAAGCTTTGCCTGTCGCGCCTGAGAAAGAAATAAATAGCGCGGTGAAGGTGATACCGCTGGAAGATGATCTGAGGAAAAAAGAAATCCTGGAACAAGTCCGCACCCGCGGCGAATTTATTTTTTTAATCGCTCAAGAAGAGTCTAAGGTATATTTCGGCGCGAGAGAAGATAACGCGGAGTTTTATTCTTTGGCCATAGATGACGAAGAACTCAGGAGAGTATTTTCTGATCCAGAAATAAAAAAGATAAGCCATAACCTAAAAGATGCCGGGATTTTTCTATCTCAAAATGATATTGAGCTTAACGGATTATATTTTGATACCATGCTGGCGGCGTATCTTTTAGAGCCTTCACTCGCCAGCTTTGATTTGGTTGAGCTGGCTTATAAGTATTTAGAACGCAGGTATCAGTCGGGCCGGATAAGCCCGGAGCAGGCATTAGATGTTATCATCAGGATCAACCCTGCCTTAAGAGAAAAAATAGAAGCGCATTCTCTGAATAATCTTCTCTATGAGCTGGAGATTCCCCTTATAGGCGTGCTTATGGATATGCAGGCCAGCGGCGTAAAGATAGATGTCCGGGCCTTGGCTATTTTATCCCAAGAGCTCCAGGTGAGGCTCACTCAACTGGTCCAGGAAATTTATGCCTTGAATTCAGGGCAGGAGTTTAATATAAATTCGCCCAAGCAGTTAGCCAATGTGCTCTTTGAGAGGTTAAAGCTTCCGGTGATTAAAAAGACCAAGACCGGGCTTTCCACTGATGAAGAGGTCTTGCGTAAGCTTTCCAAAAAGCACGGCTTACCCCTTCTCCTTTTGGAATACCGCCAGCTGACCAAGTTAAAAAGCACCTATATAGACAGCCTGCCCTTATTGATTGACCCCAAGACCAGGAGGATACACGCGGTCTTTGACCAGACCGGCACAGAAACAGGGCGGCTTTCTTCAAATAATCCTAATCTTCAGAATATCCCGGCCCGGGGTGAAATTGCCCGTAATATCCGTAAGGCCTTTATCGCCGAAGAAAATAACCTGCTTATCTCGGCGGACTATTCCCAGATTGAACTAAGGGTCCTGGCGCATTTTTCCGGCGATGAGGCCTTGATTCGCGCCTTTGGCGAGGACCGGGACATTCATAAGTGGACCGCCAGCCTTATATTTGGAGTTGAGGAGAGTTTGGTAACCGATGAGATGCGCGAGACTGCCAAGAGGATAAACTTCGGCATTGTCTATGGAATGGGCAGTTTTGGTTTGGCTAAGGACTTGGAGATACCCGTGAATGAGGCGCAGGATTTTATTGATAATTATTTCCTGCGCTACCCTAAGGTGAATAAATTTATCGAGAGCCAGATAGCCCTGGCTAAGGATACCGGATTTGTCACGACAATTTTAGGCCGCAGAAGGTATCTTCCCGAGATAAACAATAAAAACAGCTCTCTGCGTAGTTTTGCCGAACGCCAGGCGGTAAATTCGCCTATTCAGGGTTCAGCCGCGGATTTGATAAAATTAGCGATGGTCAATATCCATCAGGTTTTATCCGAGATGAAATTAAAGGCCAGGTTGATTATGCAGATTCATGATGAATTGGTTTTTGAGGTTCCGGAGGCGGAATTTGAGGCGGTATCCGGCTTAGTCAGGGACAGAATGGAGAATGTCTATAAATTGGATGTGCCGGTAAAGGTGAATATAAAAAAGGGAAAGAATTGGCAGGANNATGTGTGCCAGCGAGATGGTGCCTTTTGCCAAGACCGGAGGGCTGGCTGATGTGGTGGGAGCGCTTCCTCTGGCGCTGGAAGAATTGGGCCTGGAGGTAAGGGTGGTTATTCCAAAGTACAAAACAGCTCACCTCTCACAACTTGCGGCGCGCGATATTGGTTCGGATATAGAAGTAACGAAAATCGGGAAGAATACGCAAGTGTACCTTATAAAAAATGACGCCTATTTTAACCGCGACGGGCTGTATGGAGATAAAAACGGAGATTATCCGGATAACTTAGAGAGATTTTCTTTTTTCTGCCGCCGGGCTTTAGAGATATTACCTGAGATAAATTTTAGGCCGGATGTCATCCACTGCCACGATTGGCAGGCCGGGCTCATTCCGGTATACCTAAAGACCGTATATTCCAAAAATAAATTTTATAAACATATTAAAACCATATTTACCATCCATAATTTAGCGTATCAGGGAGTTTTTAGTAAAGAGAAATACTCTAAATTAGGATTAGACTGGTCTTGGTTTAAGATTGAGGGATTAGAATTTTATGGTAAGGTTAACCTCTTAAAAGGCGGGATTATCTTCAGCGACAGCTTAAGCACGGTAAGCCTCGCCTATTCAAAAGAAATTCAGACCAGGGAATTCGGCTGCGGACTGGAAGGACTTCTTCACCAAAGAAAAAAAGACCTGTTCGGCATAATCAACGGCCTGGATTACAAGGTTTGGGATCCCGCTCAGGACCGGTATATTTATAAGAAATATTCTCCGCTTAATTTAGAGGATAAATACGCCAATAAGAAACTGCTTCAGGAAGAACGCGGTTTATCGGCCAGAGAAGATGTGCCTTTATTAGGGATGGTCAGCCGGCTGGTTACGCAGAAAGGCTTAGACCTGGTTACTCAAGGCCTGGAGGAACTCATCGAGCGCTCGCGCGTTCAGATGATAGTCTTAGGAGACGGAGACGCCAAGTATCACAATCTTTTAAGAGATATGGTTAAAAAGTATCCGCGTAATCTGAGCCTGTGTTTTGATTTTAACGACCCGCTGGCGCATAAGATTTACGCGGCCGCGGATATTTTTCTGATGCCTTCTTATTATGAGCCTTGCGGCTTAGGCCAGATGATTGCCTTAAAATATGGAACGATTCCCCTGGTTTTTAAAACCGGCGGGCTTAGCGATACGATTTCCGAAGATAATGGTTTTATCTTCAAGGATTACAGCTTGAGGTCATTCACCTACGCGGTCAAGAGGTCGGTCTTCGCGTATGAAGATAAAAAAAGATGGCTCAAATTAGTCAAGAGGGCGTTTACTTACGATTTCTCCTGGGAACATTCGGCCAGGGAATATGTTCGCTTGTATAAGAAGTTAACGTAACAGACCTTAACCTTAACCTAAGCCTTTGGCTTTCTATAGGATGATTATCGGCGTAACCGGAAGCCTGGCCACGGGTAAGACTACCGTCAGCCGGATGTTAAAAGAGCTGGGGGCCTATGTTATTGATGCCGATAAAATAGTCCATGGCCTGATTGATCCGGCCGCCAGAATTAAACTCCGCGGTGTTGTCTTTGACGATAAAGAATCTTTGGATAAACTCTGCGAGGTGATCCACCCTATAGTAAAGAGAGAAATTCTGCGAAAGATAAGAGAAAATAAATCCAGGAAAATGATTGTGATTGACGCTCCGCTTTTGATTGAAAGCGGATTTCACAAAAAATGCGATTACCTGATAGTGGTAAAATCCNNCCTGGCGGATTTTATAATAGATAATAATGGTTCGTTACAACAGACCAGAAAGCGGGTAGAGGAAGTTTTTAAAGACATCGCGGGACGCGGTAAAGGCATTTTGCCTCGCCCCGCCTGACGAGAGGGATAAGTAAGCTTCTAAGGAGAATAAGTATATGGAAAAAGTAAACATCGTAAATTTAAAAGAAATGAAAATCACGGAGTTGAATAAGTTGGCCAAAGAATTGAACGTCAACGGCTTAAGCGGAATAAGGAAACAGGACCTTATTTTTAAGATCCTCCAGGCCCAGGCGGAAAAAGACGGGTTAATGTTCGGAGAGGGGGTCTTGGAGATTCTCTCTGAGGGCTTTGGTTTCTTGCGTTCGCCAAATTATAATTATCTGCCCTGTCCGGACGATATCTATGTTTCTCCTTCTCAGATTCGCAAGTTTGATATGCGCACCGGCGACACGGTAAGCGGCCAGATTCGTCCGCCCAAGGAAGGCGAGAAATATTTCGCCCTGCTTAAGGTTGAAGCGGTGAATTTTGAGAATCCCGAAGGCCTTAAGGAAAAGGTGCTTTTTGACAATCTCACCCCCGTGTATCCTCACGACAGGTTTATTTTAGAGATCAGCCCTAATGAGGTTTCGATGCGGATTATGGATTTGCTTGCCCCTATCGGCAAGGGCCAGCGCGGTTTGATTGTGGC
>DOMD01000010.1:221-399 GCA_003510525.1 Candidatus Omnitrophota bacterium | reverse complement strand
ACAGCATCACCAGGCTTGCCCGGGCCTATAACTCAGTTATTCCCCACAGCGGAAAGATTCTCTCCGGAGGAGTTGATGCCAACGCCTTGCAGAAGCCCAAACGTTTTTTCGGGGCGGCCAGGGCTGTTGATGAGGGGGGAAGCCTGACCATAATCGCTACCGCCCTCGTTGATACCGG
>DOMD01000010.1:0-167 GCA_003510525.1 Candidatus Omnitrophota bacterium | reverse complement strand
GTGCTTAACGAATTGAATAATGTGGAGGCAATGGAGCTTTTGATTGAAAAGCTCGGTAAAACCAAGTCCAATACTGAGTTTCTAAACAGTATGAATCGGTAACCGCGAAGGCGCAAAGATTGTCGAAAAGAATACTTTCGCGTCTTTGCGCCTGCCTGCCGGTAGGC
>DOMD01000088.1:6635-10533 GCA_003510525.1 Candidatus Omnitrophota bacterium | reverse complement strand
TCTTTTCTTAAGGTGTTGCCTAAACCGATAACCGCTATTTTATTAGACAAGAAGAAATATCCCTCCCTCCCCCCTCCCCTAACCCCTCCCGCAAGGGGAGGGGAATCGCGTAGTTATTTATGTCTTCATGTATAGTTACCACTTTTTAAATAGTAACTATTTAACCAACTATTTTATTAACCGCCTGGAGGTAAGCCTTGATAGAAGCCTCGATAATATCAGTGGAGCTGGCTCGCCCTAAAGCCTCTTTTGTCTTACTTCTTAACTTCAGGCTTACCTCACCCAGGGCGTCTTCACCCCGGCTTACCGATTGAATACCGTAATCTAAAAGCTGGCACTTGAGGCGGGTGATTTTTTCTATTGCTTTATAGCAGGCATCCACCGGCCCGTCTCCTCCGGAGTCCGCCTCAAAAATCTTACCCGAACTCTTTAAGCTTATTTTTGCCCGCGGCACAGAATTACTCTTAGAATTTATCTCAAAGGCCTCTAATTTCCAGACCTCAAGCACAGTAGACCCGATTTCCTCCTGAATAATAGTAACCAGGTCTTCGTCAAAAACCTGCTTTTTCTTATCCGCCAATATCTTAAATCTCTTAAAGGCCTCATCTATGTCTTTTGCGTTCAGTTTATATCCTAAGGTCTTAAGCCGGGCCAAAAAGGCGTGTCTTCCGGAATGTTTGCCCAAAACCAAACCCTCTACTTTAAAACCCACATCCTCAGCCTTAATAATCTCATAGGTAGAGCGTTTCTTTAAAACCCCGTCTTGATGTATACCGGACTCATGCCTGAAGGCATTCAAGCCCACAATGGCCTTATTCGGGGCAACCACAAAGCCGGTTAATTTGCTGACTAAGCGCGAAGTCTTATAAATTTCTTTGGTTTTAATAGAAGTAGTAACCCCAAAATAATCTTGGCGCACCTTAAGGGCCATCACCAATTCTTCCATTGAGGCGTTTCCCGCCCGTTCTCCTATACCGTTGATAGTGCATTCCACCTGGCGGGCGCCATTCTTAACCGCGGACAAGGAATTGGCTACCGCCAAACCCAGGTCATTATGGCCGTGCACTGAAATAACCGCTTGATTAATATTGGGAACATTTTCTCTTAAGGCCCGGATAAGCCCGCCATAACCATAAGGCTCGGCATAACCTACGGTATCCGGAATATTCACGGTCCTGGCTCCGGCCTTAATCACCGCCTCCACCACCCGGTATAAAAACGCCTCTTCCGTCCTGGAGGCGTCCTCGGGCGAAAACTCAATATCATCACAGAGGTTCCTGGCGTATTTTACTGAACTTACCGCCAGGCGCAGGATTTCATCCTCGGCTTTTTTTAATTTATAACGCATATGGATTTTAGAAGTGGCCAGAAACACATGGATACGGGATTGCCGGGCCTTTTTAGTAGCCTGATAAGCGATGTCTATATCCTTGGGGATAGCCCTGGCCAGAGCGCATATCCGGGAGCCTTTTATATTTTTGGCCACCATCTCCACCGCCTCAAAATCACCGGGGCTGGAGACCGGAAAACCGGCCTCAATAATATCTACCCCCAGCTTCTCTAAACTAAAGGCGATTTCCAGCTTTTCCTTCTGGTTTAAAGAGGCCCCCGGAGCCTGCTCCCCGTCCCGCAAGGTCGTATCAAAAATAATTATCTTATCCATGTCGCGTCTTAATTCTTATATCTCAGCTCTTAACTCTTAACTCTGTTTTTTCATCCAGGGCATCATTTCCCGCAGATCTTTGCCTACTTTCTCTATCAAGTGATTATCGCCTTCCTGGATAAGCTTATTAAAGTTAGGGCGACCCTTTTTATTCTCCTTAATCCATTCCCGGGCAAACTTTCCGGATTTAATGTCCTTAAGGATTTTTTTCATTGTCTTCCTGGTCTTTTGATTAATAATCATCGGCCCGCGGGTCAGGTCTCCGTAAGTAGCGGTGTTAGAGACGCGCCGGCGCATACCGCTGATGCCGTATTCCTGGACCAGGTCAGTAATCAGCTTAAGCTCATGCAAGACTTCAAAATAGGCAATCTCCGGCTGATACCCGGCCTCAATCAGGGTATCAAATCCGGCCTTAATTAACTCAGTCGCTCCTCCGCAAAGCACCGCCTGCTCGCCAAAAAGGTCAGTCTCAGTCTCCTCTTCAAAAGTTGTTTCAATAACCCCAGCCCTGGTGGACCTAATAGCCTTAGCATAAGCCAGGGCCAGTTGTTTAGCCTGCCCGGAGGCATCCTGAAATACCGCGACTAAAGAGGGAACTCCCTTGCCTTCCTCATACATTCTCCTGACCAAAGCTCCCGGCCCCTTAGGGGCAACCATAAACACATCCACATCCTTAGGCGGCTTGATTTGTTTAAAGCGAATATTAAAGCCGTGAGAAAAACACAAAGCCTTTCCCTTACGCAAATTCGGTTTGATGTCTTTTTTATACACCAGGGCCTGGGCGTGGTCCTGGGTAAGAATCTGGATAATATCCGCGGCTTTTGCCGCCTCGCTGGCGCCTACGGGATTGAAGCCGTCCTGTTTGGCCTGTTCGTAATTCGGCGTTCCGGAAAGCTCCGAGACTATCACCTTACAGCCGGAATCCTTAAGGCATAAGGCCTGTCCCCGGCCTTGGATACCATAGCCGATAATCGCGATGGTTTTATCCTTGATTAAATTCAAATCCGCGTCCTGATCATAATATATCTTTGCCATAGTATATCCTTTCTTTTTTAGGAGGCAATGGCGACCTTGCCGGTCCTTACCAATTCTTTTATCCCAAAATTATTCAACTCGTTCAATAGCTCTTTAATATCCTGCTGGACTCCGGTAAATTCAATAATCGCGATATCTTCTTTGCGCCGGATCAGCTTAGCCTGGAATTTATTCAAAACAGTTGTAAGCTTGGCCTTAACCTTAGCCGGACAGCTCACCTTGGCCAGAACCAACTCGCGTTCCACATGTTCTTTTTTAGTGAAATCAGCCACTATCAAAACATCAATCAGGCGGTTTAACTGCTTTTTTATCTGCTCCAGTATCTTCTCATCATTTGTATCAACCACAATAGTCATGCAGGACACCGCGGGGTTATGGGTCTCACTCACCGCCAGAGAAGAAATATTATAGCCTCTGGCGCTGAATAACCCGGCTATCCGCGCCAAAACCCCGAATTTATTTTCTACTAAAACTGAAATTGTATGTTTCATTGTAACCGCTGAAACGCTGAATGATTTTTAAAAATATATATTTCCGCAGAGGCGCGGAAAAATTAAAACTTATTCACCACTCTTTTAATTTCTAATTTGTCTCTTGAAAAGTTTAATATTAACCCTACTCTTACTTTTATGGTCTTTAGATAAGAAATTAATTGTGCGGCATGCGCACTGTTTATTCGCGATACAGCTTTAATTTCCAAAATAAGTTCTCCTTCAATTAAAAAATCGATTTGCTGCAAACCTAATTCTACATCTTTATAATTAACTTTAATCTGTTTTTGTGACTCAAAATTTATTTTGCAATTTATAAATTCTTGCCGCAAGGCCTGATCATAAATTCTTTCTACAAAACCAGGTCCGATAGCCTTATGAACCTCTATCGCAATCCCGATTATTTTATCAGTAAGTTTATTTAAATCTTCTCTTGTCTTAAGCTTTATTTCTCTCTGCGCCTCCGCGGAAACTATTAGTTCTTCCATATTCTGCGCTTCCGCGGTTACGCCATACCCCCGATCATTCGATTAATCGCTTCGCCGGCGGGAACCATAGGATACACATTTTCCTCGTCTTCAACCACAAAATCCAGCACTACGGTGTTATCCGTAGCGATAGCTTTTTCAATTGCCGCGCGCACATCTTCTTTTTTAGTGATCCGCATACCCACGGCTCCGTAGGCCTCGGCCAATTTCACAAAATCCGG
>DOMD01000088.1:0-6613 GCA_003510525.1 Candidatus Omnitrophota bacterium | reverse complement strand
ACTATTTTTTCCGGACAACCTAATTTCACCCCCATAGCCGCGGGTAAACCAAAACCCATGGTGCCTAAACCGCCGCTAGAGATAAAGGTGCGCGGCCGGTTATATTTATACCACTGACAACTCCACATCTGGTTTTGCCCGACCTCGGTAACAATAATCGCCTCTCCTTTAGTTACTTCATAAATCTGTTCAATCACATATTGAGGCTTAATTTTGCCGGTCTCATGAAGATATCTTAAGGGATGTTTAGCCTTCCATTCGTGAATTTGCTCCAGCCATTTACGGGTATCCGGCTTTTTTTTAAGTTTACTTATGGCCTCCAAAAGTTGGCCCAGGACATTTTTAACATCTCCGACTATCGGAATATCCACTTCCACATTCTTACTAATTGAGGTAGGGTCAATATCAATATGGATTATTGTGGCATGAGGGGCAAAGGCGCTCACCCGTCCGGTAACCCGGTCGTCAAAGCGCGCGCCCACGGCGATAATCAGCTCCGACTCCATGGTGGCATGATTGGCATACGCCGTGCCGTGCATACCCAGCATCCCTAAAGATAATTCATGGGTTCCCGGAAATGCGCCCAGGCCCATCATAGTCATGGTTACCGGAATCCGGTAAACTTCAGCCAATTCCTTTATTTCATTGGCGGCCCCGGAGGTAATCACCCCTCCGCCGATATAAAGGATAGGCTTCTTGGACTCGGCAATCAGTTTAGCCGCTCTTTTGATCTGTCCGGAATGGCCAAAATAGGTAGGCTTGTATCCGGGCAAATTAACTTCCTGCGGATAGACGAAGTCGCATTCGGCCTGCTGGACATCAACCGGAATATCCACTACCACCGGTCCCGGCCTGCCGGTTGAGGCAATATGAAAGGCCTCCCGGATAACCCGGGCTAAATCCTTAACATCCTTAACTAAATAATTATGCTTGGAAATTGAGCGGGTGATACCGGTAACATCCACCTCCTGAAAAGCGTCGTTTCCGATTAAAAAGGTCTTCACCTGTCCGGTGATGGCCACCATCGGAATAGAATCCATATAGGCGTTGGCAATGCCGGTAATCAAATTGGTAGCCCCCGGGCCGGAGGTAGCCAGGCACACCCCCACCTTACCGGTTGAGCGGGCATAGCCGTCGGCGGCGTGGGCGCCGCCCTGCTCGTGGCGGACGAGGACGTGGCGGAGCTTGGAATCATAGAGCCGGTCAAAAATAGGCAAAACCACCCCGCCCGGGTATCCAAACATTATTGAGACACCCTCACGCTCTAAACATTCAATAAGTATCTGCGCGCCAATCATATTATTTTCCGTATAATGTGGGTAAAATGTTTATCGAACGAATCCAGAGGCATTGCGCCAGGCGCGGCGTCCGCTGGGACGCTTCATGAGACCAATTGATTGCTGAGCCACTTTCAGTAAACCGCGCAAGGCCTCATTGACCGAGTTTTCATCAGGAAATGCCGCGGCCACATCGGGGCTGAGAAGAACAAGATTTGTTCCCTTCTTGTATTCCTCGAAATATTTACCCCTTATTCCTTTGCCTAAATCTTCTCGTCTGTATTCTTTACGTATTTCTTCGTGTTTAACCGTTTTCATATATTTTCCTTTCAAGTCTCGTTGCGAGTCTTGCGCTTATTATTCTTATCCTTCCATGCCGCTCTGTATAAACGACAACCAGTAATCGGTTCATCCTGGAATAGCCAAAAGTAAGGAATCTGTCCTCACGTATCGAATGATCGGGGTCGTTAAAGGTAATCGCCAATAGATCACCAAATACTGTTGACGCCTCATGAAAAGAGATGACATGTTTTTTGAGGTTAGCATTTGATTTGTCCGGGTCCCATTCAAATTCCATGTTTTATTTTATCATTTGTACTTTGACAGTTATATAAGTATCGCTCCTTTATCCGCGGAACTGACCATCCGGGCATAACGGGATAAATAGCCTTCGGTTATTTTAGGCTTGGGGTTTTTAATTTTGCTTAGCCTTACCCTTAGTTCCTCTTCACCGATTACCAGCTCTAACTTTCTTTTAGGAATATCTATCTTTATGGTATCGCCGTTAACGACAGCGGCAATCGGCCCTCCGGAATAGGCCTCAGGCGAAATATGTCCGATGCAGGGACCGCGGGTGCCGCCGGAAAAACGGCCGTCGGTAATCAAAGCCACATCATCGGCTAAACCCATTCCCACGATTGCCGAGGTCGGAGAAAGCATCTCCCTCATTCCAGGGCCTCCGGCCGGGCCTTCATAGCGAATAACCACTACCCGGCCCTTTTTAATTTTGCCGTTAAGAATCGCCTTCATCGCCTCTTCCTCGGAATTAAAGCATATCGCCTGCCCCTGGAAAACCTTCATCTTCGCGGATACCGCCGCCTGCTTCACCACTGAGCCATCCGGGGCAAGATTGCCGTAAAGGACCGCGATTCCGCCTTCCTTATTATACGAATTATTTAATGGACGGATTACTTCACTGTCCGTAATTTCCGCCTCATCAGCGATTGTATAAATTGACTTGGTATTTACCGTGGGATTATTTTTTAAACTTTCTTTGAGCCGCTTTAAAACCGCGGGGATTCCTCCGGCATATTCTAAATCCTCCATATAAAAATTTCCGGTGGGCTCCAGAGAACAAATATTAGGAGTAGCCTTGGAAATATCATCAAACAGCTTAAGCGGCAAATCCACCTTGGCCTCATGAGCGATAGCCAAGAGATGTAACACCGTGTTAGATGAACCGCCTAAAGCCATATCCACGGTAATGGCATTATGGAAGGCGTGCTTATTCATTATCGAGCGCGGACGGACATCTTCTTCTACCAGGCGGACTATTTTTCTGCCCGACTCAAAGGCAATTCTCTCTTTCTTGGCTAAAGCCACCATGCTGGTGGCACAGCCGGTCAGGCTCATCCCCATGGTCTCAGTCAAACAAGACATAGTATTGGCGGTATAAAGACCCTGGCAAGAGCCGGAACCGGGACAAGCGCACATCTCAACGGTTTCAATTTCTTTTTGAGATAGCTCGCCGGTTTTTGCCTTAGCCACGGCCTCAAAGGTATCCCGGACCAAAGAAAGCCGTTTTCCCCTCAGCCTTCCGGTTACCATTGGCCCGGCGGTTACTACGATTGACGGGATATTCAGGCGGGCCGCGGCCATCAGCATTCCGGGAGTAATTTTATCGCAATTAGTAAGCAAAACCAGCCCGTCCAGACAATGGGCATTGGCAATAGATTCAACCATATCCGCGATCAGCTCCCGCGAAGCCAGGGAATAATGCATTCCGGCATGCCCCATCGCGATTCCATCGCAGATTCCTGGGATGCCAAAGACAAAGGGCCTGCCGCCTCCGGCATAAATCCCGTTTTCAATCGCGCTCTCTAAAGGGCGCATCTGGGTGTGCCCGGGAACCAGGTCGGTAAAACTCGAGGCAATCCCGATAAAAGGTTTACCTAAATCTTCGCGGGTGATGCCGGTAGCAAAAAGCAAGGCCCGGTGAGGAATCCTCTCTATGCCTTTTTTGATTGTATCCGAACGCATCAGCTTCTCCTTTTAAATAATTTATTTATATCTATTTTGTCTTGCGGCCTGTTTGCCAGCTTCTTTGATCTTATAAGCTCATTGCGGCCGATAAAATAAACTTTTACTTTACCATAAATTCCTTCTTCTCTATGTTTCCATATTTCTTTAAAGGTTATCCCTCCCAGTGAAGTTATGAGATCAATTCTCACTGGTTCATAACCTAACTGAATTACCTTATTTTCCTGACTGAAATCTTTCTCTGTTAAATCCAAACTCTTGAATCCAAACTCCCTTATTGCCTTAATAACTTTCTTAGCATTCTCCGCGGACGGCTCAACCAGAATATCAATATCACCCGTGTATCTTGGGTATCCGTATAAGCCAACGGCAAAAGCACCAATAATGCAGTATTTTACTTTATTCTTATTTAACGACTTTATAAAATCTTCGAAGTCCTTTTCGTACCTCATCAATATTTATATGTTTTAATTTAAAATACATCTGACGGCAAAGCTGCATATCGCTTAGTCTGTCTTCAGGCGGCATCCTACGATAATACTCATCATCAAATTCTTCCGCTTCTTTAAATGATTTTGCCTTTCTTATCCACCATTTCATATAAATTTGTTCTATACCGCGTTTGTTTACTGTAAAACGCCAACTGTGTCAGCCGTAGGCTGATCCGCCTTCGGCGGAAACTGTTAACTATTTTTAATCCGCCCCTTCGCCGTCGTGCACGATCGCGGCGGCTTCTTTTCGTTTACGCGTAATCACCTTTTTTAGAGGAGTGTGGGTGTCGGTCAGTTCTTTTTTATTCACCACATTCAGTTGTTTGAATAGAAAATCAAACTTTGCTTCCAGCTCAAGGGCAATTGCTTCCCTTATTGAATCAGACAAACCCATAATCTCGCGCTTAAACGGGCCTAAGGCCTTTTTGCGGGTCTTATAGAAAAACTGCTCGTCAGTCTCACCGTCTTTTTTCTCCGAGGCGGCATTGATTTTAAGCCACTGATATATTTTTTCTTTTAATTCCGGCGGAAAATGCTTGGAATCATACATCATATTCTGGAATTCAGTGGCTAAATGCACCTCAGCCGTTTCGCATTCAGCAAATTTATGAAATGCCGCCGAAGGCAGGGTTGACGCTCCGTGCTGGACCGCCCCGGCCAGGCCGTATTCTTTTCTGGCAATTTCTGAAAGCGTCTTTAAGGTATCAAAATCAAGGGCTACCTGGGCGATTGAACCGTCGGGTAAAACCACGCCGCCGTGGGAGGTCCCGGTCTGCACGGAAATCTTGCTTATCCCGGTTAATCCTTTTCGCAGGCGTTCTTTAAAACCATCCATAAATACCCGCAGTTCTTCCGGGGTGGAATTTTTATGCCCCACCTCGCCGATCTCTCCGCCCACGGAAACGGTAATTCCCTTAGGCTCAACGCGCCGGATAAACTGGGTAAGCCTGGCGCAGGTATCAAAATTAAAATATTGCTGTTTCTTAACCGTTGATTGCGATAAATCAACCAGGGTTGATGAATCTATATCTATATTATAAAAACCAAACTCAATCGCCTCGGCAATTAAGGCCTGCAATGCTTCTATTTCTTTCTCCGGATTTTCTTTGAATTTCTTGATATTCACCTGGGTATGGTCGGCCTGAATAAATACCGGGCCGCGATAACCTTCCTTGATCGCGGCGGATAAAATCACCGCGGCGTATTCCGGAGGCGGCTGATTGGTATAGCCCATTTCCGATTTGGCAATCTCAAAGATAAACGCGCCCGAATTATTACGCTTGGCTACCCTAAATATCGCCCGCGCTAAATCGTAGGTCATTGAACGCAAATTCATTGCCGGCACCGTAAAACCACCAAAGCCTTCTTTTGCCCGGGCAATATAAAAATCATGGATAGAGGCCGGATATATTCCGTTTTTATAGGCAATACCTAACACTTTCTTGTAAATCCTTTTTTTAGTCTCAATATCCTCAATCGCGATTAAATCCTTTACGAATCCGCCGATGTCTTTTGCTGTTCTTCCCATTTTTTAATCTTCTCCTTTAAATCGCAAAAACGCAAAATAAGCATCAAAAATAGCCTTTACACCGCTAAAACGCAAAAAAGGGATAAGAAAAATTTTGCGCCTTCGCGGTATGCGTTATTTTTAACATATTTCGCGCTTTTGCGTCTTTTTAAAACTTAAGTCATTTTCTTGATTAACGCGTAGATCTGCTCAACCTTTAAGTCTTTTTTAACTAAGGCCTGCTCCAGGCCCACGCTGATAATCTCTCCGTTGGTTACCGCTACCGCCTTATCCGCTTCGCCTTTTACTAAGCACTCTACTGCCGCCTCCCCCAGCCTTAAGGCCAGGCTACGGCTGGCGGCAGTGGGCCGGCCGCCTCTTTGGATATGGCCTAAGACTACGGCCCGGGCCTCAAGTGACGTTAATTGACTTATTTTAGCCGCGACATCCGGGGCCGAAGCCGCGCCCTCAGCGCTCACTATAATCCAACTAATCTTTCCCCGGATATTACCCTCAACGATTTCATGGCAAGCCTTTCCTAAATCAAAGCCTCGTTCCGGAATAATCACATCCTCGCATCCTCCGGCCAGGGCCGTCTGTAAGGCAATATAACCGGAGTCCCGGCCCATTACCTCCACCACAAAAATCCTCTCCATTGAAGTAGCCGTATCCCGGATGTTATCAATGGCATACAGCGCGGTGTTGATGGCCGTATCCAGGCCTATGGTTGAATCTATTCCGTTGATATCATTATCAATAGAGGCCGGAATACCTATGCAAGGAAGATTATACTTAATCCCAAAACTATGCGCCCCCCGGAAACTGCCGTCTCCGCCGATAACTATGAGACCGTCTATGGCATATTTCTTTATGGTCTGATAAGCCTGCTTCTGTCCGTCCTCAGTTTTAAATTCAGCGCAGCGGGCAGTCTTCAAAATAGTCCCGCCCAGATTGATTATCCCGGATACCGAACGATGGTTAAAAGGTTTAACCTCATCATCAATCAAACCCTGCCAGCCCCGGAATATGCCAACGACCTCTAATTTCGCGCTTAAGGCGCACCTAACCACACTGCGGAT
>DOMD01000053.1:6210-7890 GCA_003510525.1 Candidatus Omnitrophota bacterium | reverse complement strand
GGGTCCGGGCTGGTAGAAAACGGCTCCTTTTCAAATCCCAGCACTTTATAGTAGCTCATTGTTTATTCCAGCAATAGTTTAGTCAAAATCGCCAACTTAAAATAAGCCAGGTCAAAGGGTTTAACGATATAATCATAGGCGCCCAGCTTAACCGCCTGTTCGGCGGTATTAACATCAGGGTATCCGGTTATCATAATCACATCAATTTTACTGTTGATTGTTTTGATCTCCTGAAGGGCCTGGATTCCGTCCATTCCCGGAAGCTTTACATCTAAAAGCACCAGNNTGTAGCTGGTTTTTTTTATTTTCTCCAGCGCGGCAGATGCCTCATGGGCAATATCCACGTCAGGAAACCCTTCTTTTTTTAAAAAAAGCGCCAAAAAATCAACCACGGTTTTTTCATCGTCGCAAATCAAAATCTTCTTACCCGCTTTTATCGCGTCTGTTTCCGGCATAATCCCCCTCCCTGCTAACCTTCCTTGGTCAATTTTGCTACTTCCTCATCTAAAAGCTGTTTCTTTATATAAAGATTAAACTGTTTGGCTAAATTTATCAGGCGCGGCTCATTTAATCTTTTTCTATTGGAATCAAAAATAATGTGGACCATAGGCCGGAGCGGAAAATTATCATTAGAACTGATTACCTTGGCAATCTCAGCGCTGTTTAGTTCCACATAAGAACCCGCCGGATATATCCCGATAAGATTAATAAACGCCTTCAATGCCCGGCCGTCAAAAGAGCCGCTGGCTGAAGAAAGCATTTCTTTGATTACCTCATGCGGAGAACGCTTTGGACGATAGACCCGGGAATGGACCGCGGCTTCATACGTATCGGCTATCGCGATTATCCTGGCGTATTCAGACAATTCTCCGCCTTTAATACCCTTAGGATACCCCTTACCATCCATCCGTTCATGAGTTTCTTTTATCGCCTGGATAACCGCCTCCGGCAGTTCTTTTATTGAGGATAAAATCATCACACTGGCTGAAACGTGGTCCTTGATCTGATTGTATTCACCCGCGGATAACTGCCTGGGCTGCAGGGTGAGCTTTAAATATTCACTCGTCCCGATATCATTTAAAAAAGCGCCTAATGACAGCTCGTCAACTTTGGAGCGGTTATATCTTAAGCCCAGGCCTAAGCTAATAGACATAATCATCACATTTACCATATGATGAGGTAAATATTCCTGGGGGTCGTAATTATCATAAAATAAATTTAAAAGAGTCTTATCCCCCAAAACCAGATAATTGACAAATTCATCGCTCAAGGATTTTATCTCTTTAAACCCGATCGGCTCCTTGGCCTGGGCTTTCTTCAATAGCTCACGAGCAAGCTTTAGCGCCTTAGCGTAAAGCTCTTTTGAGCGCTCCATGTCCGGCTCAAATTCTTTCATTGCCAAAGATATCTGCATTGCCGGATCGCTTACGCGCCCGGAGAGGTAGATCTTCCCGTCCCCAGAAGAAGAATCTTGTCCGGGAGGACAAGGCTTCCCCTCCTCAGAAGAAGGGCCCTCGGAGGCGGCGGAAGGGACAGGCTGTTCTTTTTGCCCCACGGTCTTGGCAAAGATCGAAGCAGCCTCCGGTTGCAGCGGGACAGCGGAGGCTGCTTTCTGATTATTGTCCGCCCCGCCGGCAACCAGAGCTTCTTGCCCAGAGGGGCAGACTTTCCCCTCCTCAG
>DOMD01000053.1:3920-6148 GCA_003510525.1 Candidatus Omnitrophota bacterium | reverse complement strand
CGGGGAAGCCCTTGGGAATATTCATAAATCAACTTATAGGCGCCATCAGAAAACGGAGGGCTTTCTTTGCCGGCAACCAAACACCTATGCCCGATATAAGCCTTGGTCTCAACCTCAGTCAGGGTAGTCAAATGATAGCGCAAAGCCAGTCTCTGCTTAAACTGCCGCGTAGCCTCAATCTTCTCCCGAAGCTCCGGCTGTCCTAATAACAAAAGCGTGAGCAGAAAACGCTCATTCACCTGGAAATTTAATAACAATCTCAGTTCATCGAATACGGAATCCTCGCTTATGGTCTGGGCCTCATCAATAATAATCACGGTATGTTTACCATCCTGAGAAACAGAATAGAGTATCTCATTGAGGCGGCGCAAAATATCTATTTTCCTCTCTCCGGCCGGATTTTCTCCGCCTAATTGATACACAATCTCTCCCAAGAGCTCTAAAAGCGGGATGGCCGGATTCACCACTAAGGCTACCTTATACTCTTCCTTATTCATCAGGCGGTTTAAGATAATCCGGCTAAGTAAAGTCTTTCCGCTTCCGCATTCACCGGAGAGCATAGCCGAACTTTTTCTCTCCTGAACCGCGTAAAGAAGGCGCATCAGAGCCTCTTCGTGTTTGGCGGAACAATAGAAAAAACGCGGGTCAGGCGTATTCTCAAACGGTTTTTCCTTAAATCCCCAGTAGTCGTTATACATTATTAGCCGATAGAATCATTCTTTACGGTAAAAACTAATACCGTCTACATAGAGGGTGCCTTTTTCAACGCGCGTATTCCAGGGCTCTAAGCTGAAATAGATCCGGGTTACTTCAGACCAATCGCTGAGTTTATCAAAATAAGCTAAAGGCAGGCGAAATTCCTGCCAACTGCCGGATACGCCTTTAAGATAATATTCGCTTTTTTCTTTTCGGGAATTTTCAATCTCTATTCTTAACGCGGCATTCTTAATCGGACCCGCCTGAACCGGCTCAACCCTGGAAGAAAGTCCGAGAAAATAATATTTGCTTAAGTCCGCCTGCCTGAGATCCAATGAAATTGACCTGACCTCGGAAACATCCGTAGTCCAGTCATACGCTATCTTTAAAGGCAGTTTATTCTTGGCCAGATACAAGCTCTCGCCCATCGGGTAAAATATCTTGGTGTTTTTACGTTTCACGCTATTGAAAACGGAAACTACCAAAACAAGTCCGATGAATACCGCCGCGATAGGTAAAAATTTTTTCTTCCGGGCGCGCTCTTTTTTCTCCGCCTGCAAAAGCCCTTGATCCTTAATCGCGCTCTTATATTCATCTAACGCCTGATATATTCCATCCGCGGTCAACCACAGCATATAGGCCGGATGCTTAGTCAGCAACTCCAAAAATACCTTCAAAATATAAGGGTCAAAAAGATGGCGGCTGGAGACTATCTGCCGCAGGACAGCGTTTTCAAACGGCGTAAGGGCCTCGCGATACGGCCTGGAATGAGTCAAGGCATCATAGACATCGGCTAAACCAACTATCCGGGCGTACTCATTAATTTTTTCTAAGGTCAACCGCCGGGGATAGCCGCTGCCGTCGGCGCGTTCTTGATGCTCGCCTACTGCCGCCAGAATATCCTGATTTATTCCCGGAACATTATTTAATATCTCAACTCCATACTCCGCGTGTTTTTGGACTTGCGCATATTCAGCCGCGTCTAATTTATGATTACTATCAAGAATATCTTTCTTAACCTTGGCCATGCCCAAATCATGCAAAAACGCGCCAATGCCCAAATCTTCCAATTGCTCTTTTTTGTATTTAAGGCCCTGGCCTATCTTTAAGGATAAAATACAGACATTCACGCTGTGGGTAATTAAATAATCTTGAGTGGCGCCGGAATTATCAGTCAATCTCAATAAGTCTAACTCATTTAACTCAAGGCCGTATATCAAGGTATCTATCTTTTCCCGAACCAAGACTATATTAATAGCTTCATTCTTGGTTGTTTTATTCAACACCAGCCTCATCAAATCAGATAGTTCCCTGTAGATCTCATCGGCTGAGCGAACCGCGGATGACGGCTGTTTGAATTCGGCTAAAGATACACTCGCGGTTTCACTAAAATCCAGCCTTTTTATCTCTTCTTTTTTTAAGACATTGGAAAGTCTCATAGTATATAAGCGCAATCTTCCTAACTATATTAAATATATACCTTTAAATACCAATGTCAACGATTTTTCTTAGTTCTTTCCCAAGTTTGTTGC
>DOMD01000053.1:0-3894 GCA_003510525.1 Candidatus Omnitrophota bacterium | reverse complement strand
TACAGAAAAAGCTTGCAACAAACTTGAGAAAGCTTCTTTTTCTTTATCCTTCCAAATCTTTAACCACTTCCATAATTGTTTCTTCGCCCAGTATTTCCTTGCGCTGGCCAAAGCCGGTAAGCAAGGCCATATCGCAAATCTGATTGATCCTACGGGGGATGCCCCCGGACTGTCCATAAATCATCTTTAAAGACTTATCGTCAAAAATCTTTTTGCCGCCTCCGGCAGTGCGCAGACGGTAATTAACATATTCCGCGCTCTCCGGCTCACTCAAAGCGCCCAAATGATACTTTATGGCCACCCTTTGCTGGAACTGCTTGATATTGTTAATCTTTTCTTTAAGCTCGGGCTGGCCCAGAAGAATCAGGGTAAGCAGAAATTTATTCCGGTATTGAAAATTTAACAACAGCCTCAGCTCCTCAAAGATGAGCTTGTCTTCAATCAAATGGGCCTCGTCAATTATCACCACGGTCTGCTTGCCGTTATCCATATTGTTGTGCAAGACTTCACTTAAGGAATGCAGGATATCGCTTTTTTGGCTGGGAAGATTATCCCGGATTCCCAGACCATAGAGTATCTCACGCAAAAGCTCGGTATGGGAAAGATAAGGATTGATAATGAAAGCGGTCTCGTATCTGCCTTTACTTAAGGATTGAAGCACGGCCTGGGCAAGCAGGGTCTTGCCACAGCCAAATACCCCGCTTAAGACCGCGGCTCCTTTTTCTTCCTGGATGGCGTAGGTCAGCCGGGTAAAGGCCTCTTCGTGCTGGCGGGAATAATACAAAAACTTCGGGTCAGCGGTATTTTCAAACGGTTTTTCACTTAGGCCCCAATAAGCCTCGTACATTTAAAAGAAATTCCTCCTTTAAAGAAACAGAAAATGCTTACCGCCACCCCCGAGGCGCAGTTTTTACTGCTCCTCGGAGGTGAATAATGGTTATATTCTTTTTCAATATTATTTTATATCAAAACCCTTCTCAGGTAAAGGGTTATTTTAGTTAAGTTCTTTCCCAAGTTTATAGCAATTGGAAAGAACTTGATTACAAAGATTTTTAATAAGATTACAGAGATTTATCGCCTAAGGTTTAATCTCTGTAATCTGCGTTTAATCGCCGTAATCAGAAGCTTTCCTGGTAAATTTAGCATAGCGCGCGAAATTTCGCCTTAACTTAATAATTATTATAGAAAAGGCTTGTTACAAAGCCGGGAAAGCTTCTTATTTTAGGTATCCCACTTCGCCCGGGAGGTTATCGCGAAGGACTTAAGAATTAATTTGATATCTAACCAAAAACTCATATTCTCCACATACCATACATCATACTTGAATTTTTCCTCTCTGGGGAGGCTGCGCGAGGCAAAAACCTGGGCAAAGCCGGTGAGCCCCGGCCTTATGCTGGTTCTCTTCTCAAAACCGGGAATGTTGGACATATCCACCGCCTCGCTTCCCGGGGTCAATTCTATCTCTTTCGGACGCAGTGCCCGCGGCCCGACAAAAGACATATCCCCCTTGGCGATATTTACCAATTGGGGGAGCTCATCCATCGCGGTGGCCCGGAATATTCTGCCAATTTTGGTAATCCGGGGATCATCCGTTTTTGCCTGGACCGGGCCGACATTTTTTTCCGCGTCGGGAACCATAGAGCGGAATTTAATACCCTTAAAAATCCTGCCCCCTTTGCCGACGCGCTCCTGGAAATAAAACACCGGCCCCCCGTCTGAGAGGCGAATAGCCAAAGCGAGTACGCACCACAGCGGCAGACTTATAAACAGGCCGGTCACGGAAAGAAAAAAATCAAATACTCTTTTAAAATGGCGGCATCTTAGCATATTACCTGTAACCGATTTATTTGGAATTTGGTTATTGGTGTTTGGTTATTTTTTGGTTATTGGAAATTGATTATTGGTTATTTTATACAAGGCTTTTCAATTTCTTATTTAATTCTTCAGCCATATGTGGCCAGAAATATTTCTCCTTTACTAATCTATACGCGTTTTCCTTGAGGCGCTCCCTGAGATCACGGTTTTCCATCAGCATAATAACCTTTTCCGCGAATTCAGCGGGGCTGTCCGCGATTAAGACATCCCTTCCCGGCTCGGCCTGTATGCCGCCTAAACCGCGGGTAGTGGTTACCACCGGCACCCTGAAGGCCATAGATTGCAGGATTTTATTCTGGATGCCTACCGCCACCCTCATCGGGGCCACTGAAACGCAGGAATCCTCCACAGCCGCGCGGATATCCGGGGCATCTTTTATAATACGTACCGAGCTGTCCCGGCTCATCCTTAGAATAGAAGGCGGGATCCCCGCGCCCACGATAAAGAATTTCGCTTCTTTTATCCTCTCTTTAATTAAAGGAAAGATACTTTTATAAAAATATTGGACCGCGTCAGCATTATGAAATGTCCTCATATTGGAAAAAAACACTATCTTCTTGGAGTCAACCGGTATTTCCTTAAAATCCAGGTCTTCGGGATTCAAACCGTTTTCTACCACCTCCACCCCTGAAATTCCCAGATTCTTCTCTAAGAATTTTTTATCTTCAACAGAGGCAACTAAGCTAAGATCAAATTTCCCGGAAATCTCAGGCTCATACTTTTCTAAGCGCTTTGATTCCAGATATTCAATAAATTTAAACGGCCCCCTGCGAAAACGGGAAGACAAAGAGTATCTTAAAGACATGGCATCGCACATATCCAGGACTTTTTTCGGAGCGCGATACCCTGCCACGTAAGGAGCCATGCGGATAAGATGACAAAAGAACAGGTCGTATTTCGCGCTATTAAGTTCTTCCCTTACCGCCTGTGTCATTTTCGAAGAGGCGTAATACGCTATTTCCAGGGGCTCCCGGCTAAAAAGCCCCTTCAGGCACTTTAAATAGGAATGAGAGCGGGGCAGGACCACTGAGCGCACGCGCAGGTTATCCAAGCCATAATCCTTTAACGCGTTTTTCTCGGATTCAGATTCCACAAAGGTAAGCAGGGTTATTTCCCAGGCCCGCGAAAAATATTTTAGAAAATAAAACGCGCGCAATTTTTCTCCCCCCACCGGAGGAAAAGGAAGCCGGGTAGTCAGGAATAACATCTTCATTTGAAAATCCCTCTTTTTAAATCCCCCTGCCTACTGCCTGCCTGTGCGGAGCACGCAAACAGGGCGGGCAGGTTTCCCCCTCGTTAGCGCCATAAATGGCGCCGCTACTATGGCGCTCACGATAGACGCCGCTGTAGCGGTGCGATTTATCGCACAACTTTTACAAGAGGGGATGAAGGGGGATTCATTTAAAAAAACTTCCTTTTCAAAGCAATCAGGCCGCGGCAGAAATTAAGCGGACTTCCCAGCCGTTTCAGGTTTTTCATCACAAACCTCAGGCTGAAATAAAACGATAAATTCGCTCTTTTTATTATCCAATTCAATTCCTTATTGGACAATCCGGGATAGCTGATTATGGTTTTGGACTGCACGCTTTCCGCGTGGTAATCGCCGTCAATAAACCATTTATTTTCTTTCGCCTGGCGGTAAAACTCTGTTCCCGGAAAAGGCGTAGCCAAAGAAAACATTACCGCGTCAACGTTTAGCCTCTTTGCCTTGCGGATATCCTCTTCCATCACCTCTTTGGTCTGCAAAGGTGAGGCCCCCAGGATAAGGTTTATTTTGGCTAAAATATTATTGCGCTTTAAGATACTTATTGACTCAGGTATCCTTTGGACATCTAGGTTCTTCCTTATATCGCTTAAAACCTCCTGGTTAAAAGATTCCACCCCCATATCTATATAGCGGCAGCCGGCGGAAGCCATCTGCCCGGCGATGGAATCGGTGATATGGTCGGCCCGGGCCAGACAGCCCCACTGCATACCTAATGGCCTTACACCATCGCATATCTCTATTGTCCGCGCCTC